>NZ_BOLT01000080.1:0-1006 GCF_016861805.1 Lacticaseibacillus sp. 53-4 | reverse complement strand
GACTAGGGCTAATGTCATCTAGGGACATGCCCTTAGGGAAGTCCTGGCGGATCATCCGGTTATGTGCCTCGTTGGTGCCACGGTCGCAGGACGTGTAAGGATGGGCGTAGAAGATCTCAGTTTCCGTCCCAGCAAAAGCAGTATTTAAGGCGGTGAACTCGGGTCCGTTATCGGCTGTGATGGTCTTGATGCAAGCTCCCCATTCGCGCTTGATTCCACGCAATGCATAGCTCACAGAGTCTGCATCTCGTCCTTCGATCAAGCGGAGAAGTTGGCAACGGGTCTTGCGCTCAATCAGAGTCAAGATGACGCGCTCCTTGCCATTGCGTTTACCGACAATGGTATCCATCTCCCAGTCGAACTGCCTGCGTCGTTCAACGACCTTAGGCCGTTCCTCGATACTGCGGCCAGCCAGGCGCTTAGCCTTGGTGTGGTGCTGGTGAGAGGTCTTCCGCTTAGTCTTCTCCAACAGGTCGATATTTCGAATCTCTAGGCGTTGGTCGTCAATGTACTGGTACAAAGTCGAGGCACAAACAAGCTCTTCAGGAGTAAACAGCTTGTGTCGCTTGGCATAGCCGATTGAAGCATCCGGCGACCATTTGTCCTGCTTAGCTCTCTGTACGTACCAGGCTAAGAAGACCTGTACGCTGGCGAACTTGTCAGGACGATGGCAGCTCAAGCGTGCAGTCTCGTAACGTGCCTGAGCAGCCTCTGGCAGGTATTGTCGATGGTAGACGCGCTTGCCATTACTCTTCTTGACCTGATCTACTGTACCTCGCTTGATTTCATTATTAATGGTCTGCGGGCAGACGCCAATTTCAGCAGCAATCCAACGATTGGACTTCCCAGCTTGGCGGAATCCGGCCACTTTTCCGCGCTCGAGTGATGTTAAGTGCTGACCTTTTTGGCGGTGTGTGCTATCCTGTTTCTGCATCAAGACAATATCCTCTTCCATTGTTTGTGTAGGAACTTCAATGATACAGGATATCTGTTCTTGATGTTTTTT
>NZ_BOLT01000079.1:0-1113 GCF_016861805.1 Lacticaseibacillus sp. 53-4 | reverse complement strand
CGTCAAATTGAACAGCTACATGATGCCGGTGTTAATAAAATCTTTCAAGAGAAGCTTTCAGGTAAAAATGCCGATCGTCCTCAACTGAAAGCAATGTTAGACTATATTCGTGATGATGATGAAGTAGTGGTACTGAGCCTTGATCGACTTGGTCGCAATTCTCATGATTTGACTGACATCATCGAAACCATTCGGCATCGTGGAGCTCAATTGAACGTTCTAAATCTACCTAGCTTTGCAAGTATTGAAGATCCTAACCTTCGTAACCTGATTACGACAATTATTGTCGAACTATATAAGTATATTGCTCAAGAAGAGCGCGAAACTATTAAGATACGGCAACAACAAGGCATCGAAATTGCCAAACGCCAGGGCAAATATAAAGGCAAAATTCGCGAATATGGTCCTCATTCACCTAATCGTCAAAAACGCTATATTTATAAAGAAGCCTGTCGCCTTTTAAATAGGAAGAAAGACGGAGATGAAACTCTGACCAAGCGACAAATTGCCCGCATGTTAGGTATTGCACCAGTAACCTTATATCGCATCGAAAAGTATCAGGCAGAAGATCTAGCAAACGTTCCCCCTAGTGAGAGGTAAACATCATGATAGATTTAAGGGGCAAACGAATTCTCTTTACCGGCCGTTTGCGATCTTTTCGTCGTTTCCGGGCACAACAGTTAGCAACTATTCTAGGAGCAAAACCTGTCAACGGGATTGACAAAAATGTCGATATCCTTGTGGTTGGTATTATTAGCAAACCCTATGATCAACTACTTACCACTCAAAAGTTAACGTATGCTAGAACCTATGGCATTCCAAAGATTGACGAATTAGCCTTTATTTCATGGTGCCAATGGCGATTAGATCAATTGAAAACAACTCTTTAAGTACCTTCTTATCAAACGGGGAGATTAGTATGCAAAAGCGTATCGATTTGGCCAATCAAACGTTTGGACGACTCACAGTCATTAGTTTTTTTGGAAGCAGTTCTAATGGAAACGCGCTTTGGCTCTGTCAATGTCAATGTGGAAATAAATGTATTGTTGACAGTCAACGACTTCAAAAAGGATTCACTCGCAGTTGTGGGTGTTTGCGATCAGAAATAAGCAG
>NZ_BOLT01000078.1:0-1193 GCF_016861805.1 Lacticaseibacillus sp. 53-4 | reverse complement strand
TGGGTCATGAAGATTCCTGCTTTCTTGTCTGGTTGCACTAACAAGAATAGGTCTTCATGGCCTTTTTGGTCTAGTCGTCAGGGTGTTGCACTTGAATTGTAAACTGGGGAAGTATTGCCGGTTATAAGAAACTCGGTTACAAGAATTTCTATTACAGCAAATGGACAGGGTACCAAAAAGTTATAAGTACAAAGTCCAAGCGCATCGCTGCATTTATGGTTGAACAATTAGCCTATAAAATACCTGGTGCCAAGATTCCGTTAGCTGTCTACGACCTCAGCCAGGCAATTAAAACACAGCATGCTGATATTTGGCCAAGCGTCAATGCCCGAATGATTTCTGCCACCTCGCCTCGTGGAGTGAGGGTATTAATTGGCGAAGAGTCATATACCCGCTACTATACAAATAGCGCACGTACGAAACTTCTGAAGACTATTCACCGCACAGCGTATGTCGGATAGAAAGGTGTTGCCTATGTCTAAAAGTTCAATTTTCTTCTCAATATTCTGTACCCTCATGATTATTATCTACGCTACCAATGCAGGCCCTTGGTTTGGCATTCCAGTCGGCGTGATAGGTATTGCTGGCGCCATCTATTTCGACATCATCGACAGAAAAAGAAACTAACAATTGCCCGTTTTACGAGGAATTAGCGTGATTATCGGCGAAGAGTCAATCACAAAATACTATACAAACTCTGCACGGACTAAGCTTATAAAGACAATTCATCACACTGTCTTCGTAGGATAGAGGGTGATCTAATTTGAAAAAAGCACTTGGCCTGGATTATTCATAGAATTTCAAAAAAGCAGCGCAATCCCTGATGTGAACCCCCAGGTTTGGACAACAATCCAAATATGGGGGTTTTACTATGGTCAAGTTTGATCTAGATTTTCGCATCAAGGTTGTCGCTGCATACCTCGAAGGCAACGGATCAGTATGCGTCGCGGAGAAATTTAACATTGCAAGACACGATACAGTACTTCTTTGGGTCCAAAGGTTTCAGCGCTTCGGTGTTGCTGGACTATTCAGTCGTGTTATTCATTCGGATTACAGTAGTGAATTCAAGGTCGAGGTATTAAACTGGATGAAACAACATCAGGCCTCCTATCCTGAAGGGTTCTGGTGCAAAGTTGAAATTAAGCGTAGATCAAAGTGACTGTGTTTAGTGGTTGTAGCCTATGCCGCTAACA
>NZ_BOLT01000077.1:0-1293 GCF_016861805.1 Lacticaseibacillus sp. 53-4 | reverse complement strand
ACCAACGACGATTCTGGAAGGCCTCGATGATCGACATCTTCTTGGAAAAATTGTTGCTCGACGTTGCCGGGTATTTACATGACAGTAGTGCCAATGACTGGCAACGTGATCCCGTACTGGCGGCCACCTTGGGTAGCTCTCGGCTAGTCTCACAGCCCTCACTTTCACGGTTTTTCAAGCGCCTTGAAGACGCCGACCTAGATGACTTTCGGAAGCTTATCTGGCAAGTAGCCGCCTTGGCTTTCCGTCTTAGTGGTCAATCCCGCTTCGTGCTGGATATAGACTCAACGCATTGTGATACTTTCGGTAATCAAGAACGGTCCGCCTTCAACGCTCACTATATGGCCTATGGATATCACCCTCAGGTTGTATTTGATCAAGAGTCCGGGTTGCTCTTAGACGCCTTGATGCGCCCTGGCAATGAGTACACCGGCAAGGAAGCCGATAAGTTCGTCGAGACAACTTTTTCGCGCCTATCGGCGCTCCCTCAAAGCACCAGCGTCATCATTCGAGGCGATTCGGGGTTTGCTGCGCCAAAATTTTACGAGATGTGCGACACACATGGCGTCGACTTTTTGGTTCGACTCAAGGCAAATTCAAAGCTTGGGAAGCTG
Source organism: Lacticaseibacillus sp. 53-4 (assembly GCF_016861805.1). Lineage (NCBI taxonomy): Bacteria > Bacillati > Bacillota > Bacilli > Lactobacillales > Lactobacillaceae > Lacticaseibacillus > Lacticaseibacillus sp. 53-4. Next base: position 679 of record NZ_BOLT01000077.1, on the reverse strand, counting down.
GCAGAAACGGCCTTAGTGAATTGCCCTCCAAAATATGAAGAGAGCAAATGCGTCTACCACGAATTCAAGTATCAGGCCGCGTCATGGGGTAAAGCTCGCCGTGTTATCGTATGTTCTACTCATACGGCAGATGAGCTAGTTCCCTGGAACCACGCATTCGTAGTGACCAGCCTGGCCTCCGAGGCTCCAGAGACTTTGTTCAAGACCTATAGGCAGCGGGGCAATGCTGAGAACCAAATTAAGGAGCTGAAATGCGGGTTTGGCTTTGACAAAACAGACAGCTCAACTTTTGCACGGAACACTGCACGAGCCTTGATCACCGGTATTGCCTATAACCTGGTTCAGCTCTTTAAACAGCTCTTTGTCTCGGAAGACCGTCGTTCAACCATCTCCTCGCTACGGTTCAGTCTCTTTCACATCGCCGGTAGGATTACTTGGCACGCCCGTCGTGTGGTGATTCATCTTGCTTCTAACTATGTTTACAAGAACTGGTTTAGTCGGCTCATGGACGAAGTCCATCAGTTGGCGACCTGAACTGAATAACTGAATAGGTCGTGCGTCGAGCCGAAAACTGGGTCGGTCTGTTCGTGGTGCATCGATCACCAACTTCTCCGCTCAGTCAGTATTCGCAACGCTCCAAACGTTGCTTTCAGACCGGCCAGATGCGATTTCATGTCCC
>NZ_BOLT01000076.1:0-1540 GCF_016861805.1 Lacticaseibacillus sp. 53-4 | reverse complement strand
CACGCAAGGTCTTAGGCTGGAAGACGCCATCAGAAGTCTTCATGGGTAAAAAGTTGCACTTGAGTTGACAATTCGTCGAATCAATTACTGCATATGTAGGTAATAAAGGGCAATTTGGAAGGGAAGATTTGGTTGACGATTTGGATGCACTTAACGTTTACAGTACAATCCATTCGCAAAACAACCAAACTATATCCAAAATTATTAAAACTTATTACACCGGTAATGAAAGCTCCGTTCGCTTTAATTCTTACCTAAGTAATCGTTTTGATGATGACCTTGATTCACTACAGAACGACACATATACTCTTTTAAAAGGTGGTACAGGTTCATGGGGTGCAGCTTATAAAACCGCTTTATTGGCTTTTAAAAAGTTTAAATTACAAAAATATCCTTCTTATACTGACAGTGAAGCAAAGGACGCCGCTAAAGCTTTTCGCAAGTTAATTGAACAAAACGCATAGAAAGTAATAAGCAAAATGATAAACTATATATATTAGTTTATCATTTTACTTATTTTAGTTTTTTACTTTTATCTAAAAAATAGAAAGAGGTGCTAAATCAGCCTTGTACTCATGGTTAATAGTAATATTAGTTGTTTTTTTTCTCATAACAATTGATTTTTTATATTTATGTGACCATATAAATGATACTATCATTGAAAATGGCTATTTTAAAAACATTCTTACAATTATTATTTCAATTTTATCTAGTTGGTTCATCTCTAAATATTTGGGCCCTTTTTTTCTAAATTTCACTTCAGAAGTTGGAGTTACCAATTCATTCGGCTTTATATTAATAATTGTTGCATTAATAGGCTTTTCACTCCTATTCAACGCTGCAAGGCATGACATTGTAACTAGGAAAAAAACTGTACAGCAGGCTCAAAAAAAATACTTCAGACACAATCAAGTCCTAACTTTTTCTATGGTTCATTACGTAATCGGAATAAGTAGTGTTGTAATAGTTAATAGCATTGTATATTTACCAATCTTCCTCGACTTTTTAATTCCGATTCCCAAAAGTTACCCTGGTAACGTTGAAAAAATTGAACTCCAAGAATTCATTACTTTTATTATTACTCTTGTAATGCCTTTTTTAATCATAGTTTTTACCCCCTTTTCTTTGAAAAAATTACTCTCCCATTTCAATAAATAGGGTCCATTATCTAGTATAGACCCTATATATTCATAGCCCCTTTCTGTTTGGTGTTAAAGTATTAGTCATCGATGTCATGCACTATCTTGTTTAGCTCCGTTTTGATGGAACTGGAAATATTTCCTCAATTTTCAAGTCAAGTGCAACGATGATAACGAATTCTTGATAGTGGTCTAGGCTGTTACGCCATGCATCGGTAGTAATCGCATGGGCGAAGATAGTTCAGAATACGTCTGGGACGATGGTTCAGTGCGGATTGGACTGCTTGAATTTCAACCAGGGTAACTGCTCTGAGAGACTTCCCTTTCGGGAAGAATTCCCTAAGCAGTCCATTGGCGTTCTCGTTTGTGCCACGCTCCCAAGGCGAGTACGGATGAGCAAA
>NZ_BOLT01000075.1:0-1569 GCF_016861805.1 Lacticaseibacillus sp. 53-4 | reverse complement strand
TAGTGGATACTGAATATTTGTAAGTGCCTTGTTTTCATGGGAACCGTTCCGTTACTGTCGTATAATGAATGCAGAGGAATTTCCTGTTTTTGGCAGTTTCCCTTGCACTTGTCATCTCGTAACGGAGGATTTATCCATGGTTTATCGGCATACTGACGTTCAACTATCTTTCGAATCGTTTGATTGCGGCCTGGGCACATCACTCAGTCCTGATAACGAGTGGGTGAAGTTAGCCTCGCTCATTCCATGGCAGAAGCTGGATGAAGCATACCAATCTGTCTTTAATAAGAGTGCCGGACGTGCTGCAAAACCATTTCGCGAGTTGTACGGTGCCGAGCTGATCAAACAGCGGACACATTTATCAGACGCGAAGCTGGTGGAGGCCATTCGCGACACGCCAGCGTTTCAGTACTTCATGGGAAGAACACGTTACGAGGCCAAGATTCCTTTCAATGCCTCAACTTTGACCTACTTCCGCCGTCGAGCCTCTAAGATCTCCGACTTGATTCGCAACATCATCACTGATGAAGTCCGTGAGAAGCTAGAAGCGATTGTGCCCGGAGCTCACGTGCTGATTACTGATGCCACCGCCGTGCCGATCAAGATTCAGTTTCCTCAAGATGCCTCCTTACTAAACAAAGCTCGGCTGAACCTTGAGGAGATGGTGCTTAAGATGGCGCAAGGGCTACAAGTTGCAATCCCGCGGACTTATAAGCGCTTGGCTAAGGCAACATGGACTGAATATTCACGCCACCCTGGCCGTCAGGCCAAGGCCCGGCGCAAGCAGATTAAAGCCCAGCTGCAGTACATTCGGCGAGACCTGCGCTACGTGGATGAACTGTTGAGCCAAGGCGGAGAAGCACATCTGACAGAATGGCAAATCAACCGGCTCGCAGTTGTCCGTAAGGTCTACGAGCAACAAAGATACATGTACGACAACAAGACTCATAGTGTTCCTGACCGGATTGTCAGCCTCAGTCAGCCGTATATTCACCCGATTGTTCGCGGTAAAGCTAAGGCACGCGTTGAGTTCGGGGCCAAGATTGACTGTTCAATTTTAGACGGGGTCATTGACGTTGAGCGTTTTGACTTCGAGAGCTTTAACGAAAGCACTGACCTGGCCGCAACCCTCGATCATTGTTGGGATACACTGGGGCAGTATCCCGATGAGGTACTAGCTGACACCCTGTACCGAACCCGAGCGAATATTGCATTGTGCAAGGAGCTGGGCATCAAACTGAGTGGGCCTAAGCTGGGCCGCCGGCCGAAGCATGTAGATGCCAAGCAGCGCAAGCTGGATACTGATGCGGAGAACAGACGCGGTGCGATTGAACGCAAGTTTGCCTTCTTGAAAGGCTCGCTTGGGCTTGATTTAGTGAACACAAGAACCGCTGAATCTCTGGTGGTCGAAGTTGATTCAGCTATTGTGTTGGCTAACCTCATGCTTCTTTTGGGTATTTTTTCTATACCAATTTCCGTCATTACCCACAGAGCCGGCAAAACATATCAAATTAACTATAAAGTCATCACTGAACGGTCAAAGTCAGCAGCCTAGTTCAGTACTGACTA
>NZ_BOLT01000074.1:0-1715 GCF_016861805.1 Lacticaseibacillus sp. 53-4 | reverse complement strand
GGCGCTGGTCCGCGTCAAGTAGACAGGTGAAATAATTAAAGTGCCTATGCAATTTCCTTTACGGCATGACTCCGGTATTCCATCGGAGTCATGCCGTTTAGTGTTTCTTGGCGGCGTTCATGGTTATACCAATTGATGGCCGCCCCAACACTCTTCATCAGCTCAATCTCTGATAGACAGTGCTCAAAGGCAAATCGCTCGACTTTGAGGTGACTCCACAGGCTCTCCATGGGACTGTTGTCACCCGGGGTTCCGGGGCGTGACATGCTGTGTGTAATACCCTCGCCCGCTAGGAAAGTGTTGTAGGTGCTACCAGTGTACGCCGAACCCTGATCACTGTGGACAGTCTCCGGCTCGATACCGTCATTATTCTCGATGGCCAGCTTTATCGTTTTAGTGACCAAATTAGCCGTCTCTGTCGGTGCCACACACCAAGCAATCACACTGTGGTCATGAAGGTCCTTTACGGCGCTTAGCCGCAGTTTCTGCTTGTGGTCCTTGCCGTAAGTGATTTCTGAACAGTCGGTCACCCAGACCATATTAGAAGTCCCCGGGTGGAAGGCGTGACCAACGTTCGTGGTGTAAAGCTTATTGGCAAGGAGGAATTCCTTCTTCTCCGCTTGACGGTCATGCTTGGCCACGCGAATGGAGGCGTGAATACCGGCCAACCGCATGATTCGCCGCACACGGCCATGACTCACGTGGTAGGGTGTCTCCGCGTTGATGTACGTCACGAGCCGTTTAACACCGAAGATGTAGTGATTTTTCTCTTCGAGCTCAATGATGTAGTCCCGGATAGCTTGATTCTCCTGCGCATGAGTCGTAACTGTACGATGCGTCCACTTGTAGTACGCGGCTCTTGAGATGCCCATAATTCGGCAGGCCGCACTAATACCGTAAGGCTTGCCTCCGTCTGGGTTCACTTCTTGTGCGAGTTGTTGAATGGTCTGATATTGTTCGTCTGCCCGGCATTCCTTCTTTCCAATTCTTGGAGTTTTTTTAACACTGCCGCCTCCGTTGACACGTACGTTAGGCGCGCTTGTAGTCGCTTGTTTTTGAGCTTCAGACGCTCAACCTCGGTCAGTTGGCCATTATCTTCCTTGGCTTTGCCGCGACGGTCTGCGAGGGCTTCCTCACCGCCTTGCTTGAACTTTTTGACCCATGAGTAAACTTGCCCATACGAAACCTTAAAGCGGGCTGCGGCCTTGGTATAGTTGTAATCATTGGCAATTATCCACTGCGCAATCTCGATGCGCTCCATCTGTGTGGTCTTGCGTCCGTCTTTCATTGGTCTGGCCCTCCCAGTGGTTAGTAATGATTTACCACTAGTATACAGGGAAACCCACTGATAGATGACTCCACCGTTAGAGATACCATACTCTCGTGCCAGAGTGGCATATGACGTATTTCCAGCCAGGTAATTCTGCACTACCTCCAGCTTGAGCTTTTGGGAGTACATCTGCTGAGTGCGTCTAGCCTTAAGACCATCCACACCATCTGACGTGAAACGCTCTATCCACTGTCGCACTTGATCATCCTTAACACCGTACTTTCTCTGAACTGCCTTCGGAGCCCAACCACTATCACGAACTAAACCAATACAGAAGAGCTTCTCTTCCAGCGTGTACCGTGAACCTTTCCGGCCCATAAAAAAACTCCTTCCTAGGAAGACAAGCTTTAATTATTTGCTTGTCTACCCAAGAAGGAGTATATCC
>NZ_BOLT01000073.1:0-1725 GCF_016861805.1 Lacticaseibacillus sp. 53-4 | reverse complement strand
CAAGGTAGTCCTTTGAAAACTGAACAAAGTTTCGTAAATGTGATAGGGCTTTTCAATGAAAGTTGAAAAGAATTAATTAACATGAGCGAAGTCAATTCGCAATAAACAACAAATCGAGCTATTCAAATAACTCATTTTATATGAGAGTTTGATCCTGGCTCAGGATGAACGCTGGCGGCGTGCCTAATACATGCAAGTCGAACGAGGTTTTGACGAATGAACGATGTGCTTGCACGGAGTGATTTTGTTAACACCGAGTGGCGGACGGGTGAGTAACACGTGGGTAACCTGCCCTTAAGTGGGGGATAACATTTGGAAACAGATGCTAATACCGCATAAACCCAAGGATCACATGGTCTTTGGTTGAAAGATGGCGCAAGCTATCGCTTTTGGATGGACCCGCGGCGTATTAGCTAGTTGGTAAGGTAACGGCCTACCAAGGCAATGATACGTAGCCGAACTGAGAGGTTGATCGGCCACAATGGGACTGAGACACGGCCCATACTCCTACGGGAGGCAGCAGTAGGGAATCTTCCACAATGGACGCAAGTCTGATGGAGCAACGCCGCGTGAGTGAAGAAGGCTTTCGGGTCGTAAAACTCTGTTGTTGGAGAAGAACACGTTTGAGAGTAACTGTTCAGACGTTGACGGTATCCAACCAGAAAGCCACGGCTAACTACGTGCCAGCAGCCGCGGTAATACGTAGGTGGCAAGCGTTATCCGGATTTATTGGGCGTAAAGCGAGCGCAGGCGGTTTCTTAAGTCTGATGTGAAAGCCTTCGGCTTAACCGAAGAAGTGCATCGGAAACTGGGAAACTTGAGTGCAGAAGAGGACAGTGGAACTCCATGTGTAGCGGTGAAATGCGTAGATATATGGAAGAACACCAGTGGCGAAGGCGGCTGTCTGGTCTGTAACTGACGCTGAGGCTCGAAAGCATGGGTAGCGAACAGGATTAGATACCCTGGTAGTCCATGCCGTAAACGATGAATGCTAGGTGTTGGAGGGTTTCCGCCCTTCAGTGCCGCAGCTAACGCATTAAGCATTCCGCCTGGGGAGTACGACCGCAAGGTTGAAACTCAAAGGAATTGACGGGGGCCCGCACAAGCGGTGGAGCATGTGGTTTAATTCGACGCAACGCGAAGAACCTTACCAGGTCTTGACATCCTATGCCAACCTGAGAGATCAGGCGTTCCCTTCGGGGACATAGTGACAGGTGGTGCATGGTTGTCGTCAGCTCGTGTCGTGAGATGTTGGGTTAAGTCCCGCAACGAGCGCAACCCTTATGACTAGTTGCCAGCATTCAGTTGGGCACTCTAGTAAGACTGCCGGTGACAAACCGGAGGAAGGTGGGGACGACGTCAAATCATCATGCCCCTTATGACCTGGGCTACACACGTGCTACAATGGCCGGTACAACGAGTTGCGAACCCGCGAGGGTAAGCTAATCTCTTAAAGCCGGTCTCAGTTCGGACTGCAGGCTGCAACTCGCCTGCACGAAGTCGGAATCGCTAGTAATCGCGGATCAGCATGCCGCGGTGAATACGTTCCCGGGCCTTGTACACACCGCCCGTCACACCATGAGAGTTTGTAACACCCGAAGCCGGTGGGGTAACCTTTCGAGGAGCTAGCCGTCTAAGGTGGGACAGATGATTAGGGTGAAGTCGTAACAAGGTAGCCGTAGGAGAACCTGCGGCTGGATCACCTCCTTTCTAAGGATAGATGCG
>NZ_BOLT01000072.1:0-1912 GCF_016861805.1 Lacticaseibacillus sp. 53-4 | reverse complement strand
TACCGGAGTCATGCCGTAAAGGAAATTGCATAGGCACTTTAATTATTTCACCTGTCTACTTGACGCGGACCAGCGCCCATACCCTCCATACCTCGCGGGGATCCCCTTTGAACCAATTACATATACATCTTGAACCATGACTGCTCCCTCTAAAATTTTATGATGTGAACAAATAAACTAAAGGTAGAAATTTTCCAACAAGAATTATGGCTTATATTTCGGACTGAGTCCTAGTCTGTTTAAATACGCATCCACTGTTCCGTTATAGAGACAGCCTGATACATACAGCTTATTTTGGTAGTGTGAACGTAGGATAGCCAGAAAATTCTTGAAAAAATACGCTAAGGTGAAAACCAGCGAGTGCCTGCGCTGCGTCTCATACTCGACTGTTAATTCGTTCCTAAATCCGTAATAGTTTTTCCAAGTGCCAGAATGCGTTGAGTTTAATGAATCATCATGATAGATGACGGCGGCGCTAACATTCCTAATTGTATAGTGCCGTTTTATACGCAGTGAGTATTCAGTGTCATCGAACCAAATAAAGAAGTCGGCTCTTGGAACCCCAATGGTATTGATAACTGCCATAGGGATCATGACACCAATAAACGAAAAAACGTCATATTGGAAATCTTTAGCGTAGTCATCACGATGAACTGATTCTTGTTTGATAAATGGCTTCTCACTGACTAAACGACGACGATGCAACAACTCAATACTACCGTCAGTCTTGTTCTTTACCGTTCCAGTAAGGACAACGGTCCCGGTGGTCTCCTCGACTTGAGCGAGTAACAGCCTAACATAATCGGAAGAATAAACAACGTCATCATCTGAGACGAGAACGTAATCAAGCGAAAGAGTCTGAAGAACCTTCAATCCTTCAGCAAACCCTCCGGCGCCCCCCAGATTGGCACTCAAATACTTATACTCAACATTGCTAAAGCTATCGCAATTGATCTTATTCTCTTTAGCAATGTTGTCTGATGAATGATTGTCAATCACTAATATGCTTTCAATCGCAGTCGTTTGAGTTTGCAACGACTGAAGCGTATTAACAAGTTTCTCCGGACGATTAAACGTGACAACTAACGCACCAATCTTGGTCAATATGAATCTCCCTTCAGAACCAAATTTAGCAACTTTAACGCTTAACAAACCGGGCCCTAAGAGAACCCAACTGACTGATTAGGAAATTTGGCCTTAGTAAAAGCAGGGCGACTGAATAAACAATAACCCCAGTGATTACACGAATTACCACCTTCGAGAAGTCTCCGGTTCCCATATTTCTAATGAGGAACACGGCTAGCAACATTACTAGACTACTACTAGCATACTTCCAGGTCTCTGAAAATAAACTGGCCACCCTGATTTGTTGCCTGATTCTGAGCACTTGATAGCCTGTCACCACAGCCTCCGAGACGACCGTCGCAACGACCGATCCTACTACACCAAAATATATGATAAGAGGAATATTCAAAATAATATTCGCTATTGATCCCAATACAACGGAAGTAGTATAAGGAGAATATTGACCAGTAGGCAATAGATACTGCTGACCGACTGCGTTACTAATACCAATTAGGATGATTACAACTGATTCCACACTCATTAATGTTGCAACTACGGCAAATCGGGGGCCAAAAAATAAGTTCGTAAACGGCTGTGCAACACAAATAACTCCTGCAGCCATTGGAAATGCGACCACTAATATAAGATGCATTGATAGTTGCAAAGAACTCCTAACAGCTTTTTGGTTCCCTTTTGCAAAGTTGTTGGCCACGTGCGGTAATAGCACTGTACCTGTGGCGGTTATAAATGCCAAAACCAACTTAATAATCTTCCTCAATTTTCAAGTCAAGTGCAACGATGATAACGAATTCTTGATAGTGGTCTAGGCTGTTACGCCATGCATCGG
>NZ_BOLT01000071.1:0-1958 GCF_016861805.1 Lacticaseibacillus sp. 53-4 | reverse complement strand
GCACTAACAAGAATAGGTCTTCATGGCCTTTTTGGTCTAGTCGCTAAGGTGTTGCACTTGAATTGTAAACTGGGGAAGGCAATTAATGGCTAGATTGTGTTTGACTGAGTTCTTTTTATTCGCAATGAATGATGGGTCGGGTTGGTGTCCGGCCTTTCTTAGATTCTGAAAGTATTAAATTGCCTGCTTTGGTCAGTAAACGAAACATGGAGCTAGATTACCAGGACTGCATTGACGACTAAAGTCTTGGCAATTTCTGTTGGCAGTCGGGGTATACTAAAAGGAAAGCGTTCACAGAAAAGGAGAACAGTCAGATGATTACCCGCACCCCAGGAATTTATAGTGCTATTGTTGTTGCTCTCAGAGCTCTCGGCAGTCAAGCGACACGAAAGGAAATTCGAGAGGAAATCGCAAAAAATCCTCAGCTTGAATACTCACAACAGGATGTGTTTGGTAGAGTTACTTCTGCCCAGGGCCATGAGTATTCTCCGTTTCAATTTGACCTTAATTTTGGGATTCGTGATCTTTCTACAGCTGGTTATGTTGAGTTTATTCCAACTGATAAGACTGTGCGACTGACGGAAAAAGGCAAAACTGTCGACCCGAAAACTGTTCCGACGAGTGAAGATAAGGTAGTCATCGATGAATTTTGGGCTAAGAAGAAGGCAGAGAATGAGTCTCTTAGTTCCGAGCCGTTTCAGACTGATTTTACTTGGATCAAGACCTATTCAGCGATTGCGAATAGATTGCGGCCCTTTGCTACGGATCACCTTTCGTTAGTGAAAATAGTGAAATCTAGCTATAAAAATATAGGTATAAATCTTTCAAAGATGGATGCAACTGATCAGGAATTTGATGATATTGATCCGTTCACTTTCTTTGGCTTATTTAATAAGCATCTGACCGATAAGAACCGGACTCGGATTGTGACTGAGCTGATGCGTCAACTGAAAGTGAATGCGCCAGCACCGACTAGTTTTGATGGTATTCCATTGTTGAACAATCAGAATGCTGCATACTATCCTTTCAAGCCAGATCAAACAGCAGAGCAGATGAACGATTTGTGGGCTTTATTCACAGCAGCCCTGAATCTTGCGGACAACGAAAATGCTGAAAATCGGAATGAATTTATCGCGACTTTTGATAAAGCAATTCGAGGTAATAAACTTGTTACCATAGGCAAGCTGACGATTGGTTTGTTCTGGATCCGTCCTGAGCGATATCTCAATCTCGACACTAATAATCGCAATCAAATCATTGATAAGGGTGCTCTCACTACAACGGCTGCCCAAGCCGCTAAAGCTTTTGTTACTACACAAGATGGCAGTAACTACCTTCAGGCCTGCGATGCGGCTCTTGATGCACTTAAGGATGAAGAGCTGGAATATCATACGCTTCCTGAACTTTCAGTTTATTCCTGGACACAGGGCATTGATCCGGTCGATTCTTATATTGAATATGATCCTGGCTTCACAGATGAGGATTGGGACACATTGGTTGCCAATTCAAAGATTTTCACACCTGAAGCCATGGAGATTATGAATGATTGGCTGCAGTTTGAGAATGCAGCGGCAACGTGCACGCAGGTAGCAACGCGTTTCGGAAGAGAGAAAAACTACTACCTCACACAGACAGTCAGTTTGGCTCAACGAATTGCGCACGAAAAAAAAGAAATGACCAAGCCTAAAGGTCATAAGGATGCAAAATGGTGGCCAATTGTCTTTAACGGGTATAAGGCCGATGAGAAAACGCCTGGAAGTATCGTTTGGCAGGTAAGGAGTGGTTTGAAGGGCGCCATAGAAAGAGCAGCTGATGGTGGTCAACGTTACTGGTGGCTGAACGCCAATCCTAAAATCTGGACTTTTTCCCTTGAAAAGATTGCCCCAGTTTACAATTCAAGTGCAACACCTTAGCGACTAGACCAAAAAGGCCATGAAGACCTATTCTTGTTAGTGCAA
>NZ_BOLT01000070.1:0-1990 GCF_016861805.1 Lacticaseibacillus sp. 53-4 | reverse complement strand
AGGGCCTGAATTGTAGCACGGTCGCTAAGACTGAGTTGTTGGTAGTGCTTGTGAGTGTTAATCTGAGAGTGGGTCATAAAGATTCCTGCTTTCTTGTCTGGTTGTACTAACAAGAATAGGTCTTCATGGCCTTTTTGGTCTAGTCGCTAAGGTGTTGCACTTGAATTGTAAACTGGGGTTCCAATTTACTTTGAAGATGTCGAACCCGAAGACGCCAATTTGCATCACTTCATGACCGACCTAGCTATTCCGGCTTGGCTTGAGCACGAAGCACATCACATCATCGCCGAATACTACGCGGCATAAAAAAAGCGCCTAACCCCTACTTTGGACGGTGTAGGTCAGACGCATTTAAATAATCTTACGTCCAAACCCTGATCGACGTTAAAAGCTGGATTTTTTTGGAGGGACTAATTTTGCAAAATGTTGGTTGGAAACAAGCAAGCTTTTTAAAACACATTGGTTTCAAAAGCAATCACAATTCTATAGATCTAACCAAAATTGCCATAGTTGGAATTTTCTTAATGTTTCTAATATTCAATATGTCTGTTTCCTTGACTGGAACTGGCGATGATGGCATTTTATTTGCAGGTCCGCTGCTCAAAGACTTCAATGGAAATTTTTTTAGCTTCCTAAGTAGTCGCTATTCTCATTGGAGTTCGCGCATAATTATTGAATTCTTCACACTACTGTCGGTTCAGCACAACTTTTTTTGGAGAGTCATTAATACATTATCTTTGACAGCAATGTCGGTAATCCCTGCTTATTTGTTCAATTTTAAAAAGAAACCGGCTTTATTAATGATATCTACAAGTTTGGTGTTGATGATTCCAATATCAATGTTTTCCGAAACAGGTTGGATTGCAACAACAACAAATTATTCATGGGTACTCTCGGCATTTCTTGGTTTCCTAATGATTACTTTAAAAAAAGATCATAAAATAAGCTTGGTAGCTTGGGCACTTTCTTTAATTCTAGTGGCCTATGCGGGAAACCTAGAGCAAATGTGCATAGTGCTAATCATCGTTATACCGATAATCGCATACTACTTTTATGGTCAAAAGTGGTGGCTCTTAGCTCCCCACTATCTAACAGTACTAGGAAACCTAGCATTGATTTATTTTTGCAAGGGTAACAAGTTAAGATTCGTCAAGGAGGTGTCAAACAGGTTCCCGGATTTTACATCCCTGACACTTTTTAGAAAAATAGAGCTCGGGTATTCATCATCTCTAAAATCCTTGTTTTTTGATGGCCATATTTTATTTCTAGTTCTGGGAATTGTTTTGTTTATCGCGTTATCAAAATCTCATAATGTGTTTATCCTATTCGTAGGGTCAGTTCCCCTAATTTCCTTTTTAATCTTCAACTTATTTTCAGGAATCCTCAACAATAAGCTTAAAATAATTGATACTGTTCTTGGATCATTTAATAAATATGGGACAAGCTTTAAACTTTCCCATCCTACTACTTGGATTACTGATTTCGTGATGCTGTTTATCACAGCCTGTATTGTAGTTGCTTTGATATGCATTCTAAAAACGGACTCAATTCAATTATTTTCGGTTCTGCTTATGCTATTTTTGGCCTTTATAACAAGACTTATTCTCGGGTTCTCCCCCACCGTTTGGGCATCAGGAGAAAGAACTAGTATATTTATGTATTATGCTATCTGCGTCACATCGTTAACAGTTCTTGAAAAACGAGGTGCCAGTTTAGCTCTTCAGGGAATCATCATGGCCATGGGGGCATTTTGTTATTTAAGTTGGCTATGAAGAAAACCTTTATTTTTATTTTTCCCCACGCAAGCGGCGTCCCCGTGCAAGCCGGAGAGTGGGGCTGAACACAAAATAAAAAGGCGCCTACCCCACAACTTGCCGGAAGCCGGGTAGACGCAATCACAGAAACATATCAAGCCTGGATTATTCATAGAATTTCAAAAAAGCAGCGCAATCCCACGATTCACACGGGACTGCGCTGCTTTGGTGTTTCA
>NZ_BOLT01000069.1:0-2939 GCF_016861805.1 Lacticaseibacillus sp. 53-4 | reverse complement strand
TCAGACATAAAAATGGTATATAAAAAGGAGTTTCGAGGCAAGATGCCTTTCAACTCCAAATATCGTAGCGCCATTTTTTTGCTCTGAATTTAACGTGATGGAATTCCAGTATGATACAGGAGATGGCCCTGAACTGTTATGCTTACTGCAACAATACAGAGTTTTCTTCAATTAAGAATCTCCGGGATTTTTGAGTGAGTCTGAATTACGAATAGGAACGGTTAGACTTGATAATTCAGGGTAGTGCGACTGTAGCTTGGCTATAAAATATGCGACATAACAACGCCTGGCCTGGGGGATGAACAGACGCCTCTCAATGTTATCCGCTGATATGGGACCACAGCGAAGGCCCTCAGGGGGCAGTGCTTTGACCAAGTCAGAAGTTGTTGACGTGCCACCTGAAGGGAGTTATTGATGGAAAAATTATCTTACAGACCAGTTGACGCCAATGACTATCCTGTAATGGCTTCCTGGTACAGGGATCCTCGGGTGATGGCGCCGGTTGGTTTTCCAAATGGAATTATTAAAACTACTGACCGGATCGCGGCTACGGTGGCCCGAGATATGGCGCGTCCGGGCGCGGGCTGGGACATTATTCTGCTCGATGACCAGCCAATCGGTGAATTTATCTACAGGCTCAAAACGCCAGACACGCTGAAGTTTGATATCACGATTGGGGACTTCGATTGCCAGCAAAAAGGCTTTGGAACCCAAGTTCTGCGTGAGCATTTGCCGGCGGTGGCCCGCGCACGGGGCGCGAAACATGTCGTCATCGAGATTGATGCGGCAAATGAGGTGGCCCTGCATGTCTATGCCAAGGTGGGATTCAAGGAAAGTGCTGAGGAGGCAACGACCTGGCGCGATGATAACGGGCAAAGCCATGCCGCAGTGGTTTTAACATTAGTTTTGTGAATTGTGACTTTGTTTCACATGGAACTTATTTCAGCCGCTCTTTTAAAAGACTGAACTATCCTCAATGGACAAGGTCAATTATGCCGACCTGCTTTGCGTTTCATTTGACTTCAAGTTTCACACGAACTCGAGTCGTTATCCGTTATCTGGAACCATAGCTAAACTGGCGACGATAAATTGTGTACCCAAGGACGGCTTTCAAGGCGATAACACGTCTTGTTTAATCTATTTATCCGCAACCGGAAATGGCCTTCAAGTCAGCAAAAATCACCCCACAAACGCAGTGATATGCGCTTGTGGGGTGATTTGAGTACCATGTTGCTGATCCGTAAAGAATTATGCTTGTGTCGTGTCTGATTCAGCAGCTTGCGGCTGGGTGCGGAACTGATCACCAGCTAACTGCCGGTAGTAAGCCGCATTGGTCGCCCGGATGTAAGGCGTGAGCCACAAGTTGCCGAGACCGAAAGGAATGGAGGCGAGGATGCGCCAGCCAATAAAGCTCAGCTGAAGGACAAAATACTCCCATTTGTGGCCGTTCATTAGCTCGCGACTAGCTTTGATGGCATCAGTCGCGCCGATATCGCTACCCGACTCTTGCATGTCCCGTAGGATGTACGGGACTTGTGAGTAGGAAAAGCCCTTGATGATCCCAGGAATTACCAGAAGCAGTGACCAAAGTGCCAGAAAAATCGATGCCAGTAACATGTTCAGGAACACTGCCATTGCATGCGGGCCGGTGAAGGCACTGAAAATGTTATTGAAAACACCATTACCCTTGTCGTCGTGATCGATGAGATGCAGGTACGAGAAGGTGACCCCGGTTGCGACCATCGCGGCCAGAATACCCACTGTGATGCCGCCGACTAAGCTACCCATAATCGCGCCCAGAATGTCCAGGCCAATCGCCCAGCCCCATTTACCGTGCAGCCGGTCTTTGGCCTGCTGCTTAATCTCTGCTCTTGTCATTGATATCCTCCAAATTTATGAAATAACTGCATGAAACTTCACTGAGTATATCAATGTCCATGTTATTTATCCAGAAAAATTTGATTTGACTTATGGCAGAATTAAACGGATCTTTTCGGTGAGTTCGGCTGGAGAAGAAGACGACACCATGACCGTCGAAAAACGCCTGCTAGAATTAGCAGACGATGTTGGATGGTCTGATTATCACAGAAATTGGGACCTAATATTGATTTGTTTATTGGAAAGCTAGTGGTGGGGTCTTCCGAGCGTTAACCTCGGGCCTAAATCGGCAACCGGCTTTTCTGTAATTTCGCGCAACGGGTGAGCCCACTGTTTATTGAACTTGATACTCTTTGGTGCCGATTGTGTCGAATTCTTCGTTAGAAAACTCGAGGGTTACCGGTGCCGTATTAACTAGGTCAAACATCAAAACCGTCTCAACCGTTTTGCCTGGCGATAGTGAGTCGCTCAGGTTATCTTCTTGTGCTTGCGATGAGCTGTTCCCGTTCTCATTCAACTGATACTGGAGAGACCAGAATGTTTTTTCATAGCGGCAGTTTGTCGCTTTGAGTCAGAAATTACGAGCTGCTATGCAACCGCTTTATAATAGCCTATCATGCGGGATTAAACGCCAATGTTTCAACTATTTTCTCTCAGGCCTCGTTTGAGCAAACTGAATCGCCGTGGTGATATACTTTCTTTGATCGCAGCATGACGAGCTATACGTGTATATTCAATACTCACGCTGTCTGTGGTGAGTCAAACAGGAGGTCGGACACGATGCGAGAAAACTATACCCCAGAAGAAGCAAAAGATAATTTTTTGACTATTCTGGATGAGATCAATCACAATCACAAGGTGGTTCATGTGAGTGGCCCGGTTGAGGAAGGCCGAGGGGTGCGAATCATTTGCGATGCGGACTACCGCACGCTTATTAAGGCTTTGTATCTTGCCTGGTACAGTGCAAAGGGAGAACAAATCAGTTCCTCAATTTTCAAGTCAAGTGCAACGGTGATAACGAATCCTTGATAGTGGTCTAGGTTGTTAAGCCATGCGTCGGT
>NZ_BOLT01000068.1:0-3032 GCF_016861805.1 Lacticaseibacillus sp. 53-4 | reverse complement strand
TTGGTTAAGTCCTCGACCGATTAGTACTGGTCCGCTCCATGCATCGCTGCACTTCCACTTCCAGCCTATCTACCTGATCATCTCTCAGGGGTCTTACTTCCATATAGGAATGGGAAATCTCATCTCGAGGGGGGCTTCACACTTAGATGCTTTCAGCGTTTATCCCGTCCGTTCATAGCTACCCAGCGATGCGCCTGGCGGCACAACTGGTACACCAGCGGAACGTCCATCCCGGTCCTCTCGTACTAAGGACAGCTCCTCTCAAATTTCCTGCGCCCGCGACGGATAGGGACCGAACTGTCTCACGACGTTCTGAACCCAGCTCGCGTACCGCTTTAATGGGCGAACAGCCCAACCCTTGGGACCGACTACAGCCCCAGGATGCGATGAGCCGACATCGAGGTGCCAAACCTTCCCGTCGATGTGGACTCTTGGGGAAGATAAGCCTGTTATCCCCAGGGTAGCTTTTATCCGTTGAGCGATGGCCCTTCCATACGGAACCACCGGATCACTAAGCCCGACTTTCGTCCCTGCTCGACTTGTCAGTCTCGCAGTCAAGCTCCCTTATACCTTTACACTCTGCGAATGATTTCCAACCATTCTGAGGGAACCTTTGGGCGCCTCCGTTACATTTTAGGAGGCGACCGCCCCAGTCAAACTGCCCACCTGACACTGTCTCCCGCCACGCTGAGTGGCGCAGGTTAGAGTGTTCATACAGCAAGGGTAGTATCCCACCAACGCCTCTGCCGAAACTAGCGTTCCGGCCTCTACGGCTCCTACCTATCCTGTACAAGCGGTACAAACACTCAATATCAAGCTACAGTAAAGCTCCATGGGGTCTTTCCGTCCTGTCGCGGGTAACCCGCATCTTCACGGGTACTATAATTTCACCGAGTCTCTCGTTGAGACAGTGCCCAAATCATTACACCTTTCGTGCGGGTCGGAACTTACCCGACAAGGAATTTCGCTACCTTAGGACCGTTATAGTTACGGCCGCCGTTTACTGGGGCTTCAATTCTGGGCTTCGCTTACGCTAACTCATCCTCTTAACCTTCCAGCACCGGGCAGGTGTCAGCCCCTATACGTCATCTTACGATTTAGCAGAGACCTGTGTTTTTGATAAACAGTTGTTTGGGCCTATTCACTGCGGCTGCACTTGCGTGCAGCACCCCTTCTTCCGAAGTTACGGGGTCATTTTGCCGAGTTCCTTAACGAGAGTTCGCTCGCTCACCTGAGGCTACTCGCCTCGACTACCTGTGTCGGTTTGCGGTACGGGTGATCTATTTCTCCCTAGACGCTTTTCTCGGCAGTGTGATATCAGTCACTTCGCTACTTAAATTTCGCTCCCCATCACACCTTGTCCTTAAAGAAGTAAGCATTTCACTCGCTTCAAGACTCAGTGCTTGGACACACATTTCCAGCCGTGTGCTTGACTTAACCTCCTGCGTCCCGCCATCGGTCAAACAAAATAGATCAGTACAGGAATCTCAACCTGTTTGCCATCGACTACGCCTCTCGGCCTCGCCTTAGGTCCCGACTAACTCTGGGAGGACGAGCCTTCCCCAGAAAACCTTAGTCATACGGTGGATCGGATTCTCACCGATCTTTCGCTACTCATGCCGGCATTCTCACTTCCAAGCGCTCCAGCCGTCCTCACGGTCGACCTTCAACGCCCTTGGAACGCTCTCCTACCACACGTCCTTACGGACGCATCCACAGTTTCGGTATTATGCTTAGCCCCGGTATATTTTCGGCGCAGGGTCACTCGACTAGTGAGCTATTACGCACTCTTTAAATGATGGCTGCTTCTGAGCCAACATCCTAGTTGTCTGTGCAACGCCACATCCTTTTCCACTTAGCATAAATTTAGGGACCTTAACTGGTGATCTGGGCTGTTCCCCTTTCGACGATGGACCTTATCGCTCACCGTCTGACTCCCGGAGTAAGATAATTGGTATTCGGAGTTTATCTGAATTCAGTAACCCATGACGGGCCCCTAGTCCAAACAGTGCTCTACCTCCAATATCCATCCTCCGAGGCTAGCCCTAAAGCTATTTCGGAGAGAACCAGCTATCTCCAAGTTCGTTTGGAATTTCACCGCTACCCACAACTCATCCCAGCATTTTTCAACATACACGGGTTCGGTCCTCCAGTGCGTTTTACCACACCTTCAACCTGGTCATGGGTAGGTCACTTGGTTTCGGGTCTACACCAACATACTTAGTCGCCCTATTCAGACTCGCTTTCGCTGCGGCTCCGGCTTTTCACCTTAACCTCGCATGCTAGCGTAACTCGCCGGTTCATTCTACAAAAGGCACGCTGTCACCCATTAACGGGCTCCAACTAATTGTAGGCACACGGTTTCAGGAACTATTTCACTCCCCTTCCGGGGTGCTTTTCACCTTTCCCTCACGGTACTGGTTCACTATCGGTCACTAGGGAGTATTTAGCCTTGGGTGATGGTCCACCCGGATTCCGACGGAATTTCACGTGTTCCGCCGTACTCAGGATCCCAAACGGAGGGTGAGCGATTTTGACTACAGGGCTTTCACCTTGTCTCGCGCAGCTTTCCAACTGACTTCGTCTATCACTCACTTTGGTAACTCCAATGTTTGGTCCTACAACCCCAAAGTGCAAGCACTTTGGTTTGGGCTGTTCCCACTTCGCTCGCCGCTACTATGGGAATCGCAATTGCTTTCTCTTCCTGCAGGTACTTAGATGTTTCAGTTCCCTGCGTTTGCCTTCATTAAGCTATGTATTCACTCAATGATAACCACCAAAGGTGGCTGGGTTCCCCCATTCGGAAATCTCCGGATCAAAGCTTACGTACAGCTCCCCGAAGCATATCGTCGTTAGTCACGTCCTTCATCGGCTCCTAGTGCCAAGGCATCCACCGTGCGCCCTTTGTAACTTAACCTTGATCGATTAACTCGATCGGTTTCGCGATTCGAATTTCTTTTAGAAACTCATACAAATACGCTGTGTTCTCGGCATTTCTATAAAACAATGATATCCAGTTTTCAAAGAACAAA
>NZ_BOLT01000067.1:0-3051 GCF_016861805.1 Lacticaseibacillus sp. 53-4 | reverse complement strand
CGCCACAACTTCTATTTGATAACGGCCTGTTCTGGGATTGTCCTCAACGACTGGCTAACTTGTTCTTGCAATTTACGGCAAAATAAATACCTCTGCCTAAATCATTAGTAAACAACACCCGCTACTCTACACCAACTAGAGTTAGTCTTATCATAAAACAAATACACGTCGTCAACTAGATCAGATCGATCTTATCAACAACGTGCATGATTCAGTTATTTCAATCGTTTCAACAACCATACTGGCCGGTGCCGCTCAGACTTGTGCACCCGGGTATTAACGACTTGTAGCAATTGTAAAATGGTGAAAATTAGTGAATTACGTTTTCGGTACGCAATGTACTTCGGTTCCCACTCGGTCACATACTTCTCTTTGTACGACCGTAATCCCTGAAAACCATATAACTGGTAGCCATATTCGTAAATTAAATGAGCAATTTTTTCTTGAATAAAACTGTAGCGTGAAACCCCCACACCGGATAACGGTGCCATTCCCATATTGAAATAAGCATAGCCATCGTCACGCGCCTGTTCAAATAGGTGCACAAAGACCGTGTCCATAATGCCGGATGGCGCCGATTTGCTTGACCGCATTAAGTCAATTGAAGTCGTCTGATGATTTCCCTGCGGCATAATATTCGCAAACGCGACAATTCGGTGGTCAGGATCATAAACGACCGCTACGGGTGCCTGATTGAGATACTGCTCATCAAAAAATCCGAGCGAGAATCCTTTTTCCGTCTCACCTGCTAACCAACTATCCGAAACAGCTCGTAATTCAGCCATAACGTTGGCACTGAACGGTGGCTGCAAGATGGCAAACTCATAGTGATCCCGGGTAAACTTATTCATTAGGGCCCGCTCACCCCGTAGCCGTTTACCAGCCAAACTAAAGTCTGCCAATTTGACGTGCCCTTCTTCACCGGTTTTGATAAAGTCAAAGCCCATTTCGTGTAGGCGCATCGTCAGCATCTCACTAATTTCGTAAAAGACTAGCGAGCAACCGTCACTATCTGCGTCATCCAATAACTGTTCCAAGGCAGCTTGTAATACCGCTTGATTACCGAATGGCTCTCCCATAATGATCAGTTTATCAGCCTTCTGCTGGTATAAGAAGATCAGTTGATCGACCCCATCGACTTGATAGTAATATGCTAACTTATCATTCAAATAAGCCAAGTGTGAGATTTCATTGCCGCCATAAGTTTCAATCACTTGTTTGACCCGAGCCGCATCCATCTTTTGACGCAATCGGGCGTTATAGCCACTCGCAAAGTAGCGGTACATAATAATCAAAATCATTGCCGCTAAGACTAACCCAATCACCCCAAATAACCAGAGCTTTTGTGATGGGAAGAACAGCGCTTCAGGAACCGCATGCCGATGATGAATTTGGGGCGCGTTATAGACCCCCACAATCGTATACAAGATAAAGGTCACCACATACACGCAGCTAACCCACAACGTTTGCCCCCACGAAAAAGCCAACCGATCACGATAATAAGCATGCCGCGACAAAGCCACTAGCGCTAGAATCACAATCAAGAAAATCACAAATTTCATCGAAATTGCATCATAAACGACGAGCCAGCGAATCGTATTCAAAATTGCAATCAGCAGGACAATCACCGTTGGCCAAAAAGCTTTTTTGACCCGGCCAGCAGTTCCCAACGCCACCCCAATCAGTAAGAAGGCCATAATAATACTGCTGGCCTGATTAATAAAGAAAAAGGTGTACGGATAAAACTGTAAGAAGAGTTTATTGCTATATGCAAAGGTAGGGACCGTTGACATCAACAACATCAGAAAACCAGAAAAGTAGAGAAAAACCGTCAGTACCATCTGAGCAACACGTTGTAATGCCTGCTTAGGAATACCCGCTAAGCGCACGTTTAAGCGATGGCCGGTGTCATGGATGAGTAAGACCATCCCGATGGCAAACGGGATAATATAGTAGAATAACCGGTAAAATAAGAGCCATACGACGGCGTCTGGTCGAGAAACTCCGACCGCACTGAGACCAAAAATCATGAAAACGTCGAATGACCCAATACCACCGGGTACCATTGACACTTCACCGACAACCGAAGCAATCACGAATAACGGCACGACTGCTGCAAAATCAATGGGTAATCCCATAAAGTTTCCAATTAATAAGAAGAACAGCACACAGCCAGTCCATTCACCAAACGACCCACTCAATAACCGAACGACGTTGCCGAGCGTAAGGCCATCGAAGAATTCCGAATCGTTGATCCGTGTAAAAATAAAGATAGCTGGAAAATACAGTGCACCACCGACGAGCCAGATCCAGTAACTGCCATACATGTTCCCAATGCCAAAGCCATAGACTAGCACGAGTGAGATCATACAATATAATGACAATCCCGAAACTAAAAACAAAGCGATCTTGGAAATGGCAAACACGATTTGTTTTTTAGTGGCTTCGCGATTATAAAAGTTAGCACGCAGTGAGGCGCCCAGCACGCCCCCAAAACCACCGATATTCGTAAATGTATTGGTGATCCATCCAGCTTTTAAGATATAGCCAAGTGAATAGTGGTTGGGTAAAAACTTTGTAATCATGACGTCATACGTCAGCATTGGTGTCACTGCGATAATACCAATCACGACCATGCTCAACAGATGCCACCAGCTTTGCGAAGCAAGCGCATTCGCCAACTGCGCGCCACTGACTTCCTTCGCAATTTTGCCGACTTCCGTAATCACAAATAACAGGACAGAGAATACAAATAATGCTTTGATGATCCCCATGCGTTTATTGAGTGCCGTCCCGATTTTCTGTAACGTTGCCTTCAAAAAAATTCTCCTTTCCCTAGATTATCTGTATTTAATCTTGAATTTATAACGTTTTGATTTCCATTTGGTAGATTGTAAAATTAATCCGAACGCTGTTCGGACAAAAAAAGATCAGCTTCCTTTAAAATGGTGTTTACCACAAACCCATCTTTTAGGGGTTCTGGTGCAAAGTTTACTCAGGGAGAGTGCATCCTGTATCATGAATTGAAACTGGAGGTTTTCAGATGACTGA
>NZ_BOLT01000066.1:0-3335 GCF_016861805.1 Lacticaseibacillus sp. 53-4 | reverse complement strand
ACCGATGCATGGCGTAACAGCCTAGACCACTATCAAGAATTCGTTATCATCGTTGCACTTGACTTGAAAATTGAGGCTAAGAACGTTTTCACAGGTAATTATAGGAGCCGTTAAATCATATGTCAAACGTTTGCTATATTTTTTCAATATTCCATTTTTTTGCTCGTCAGTATGCATGTTAACGTTTGACATGTTAGTGACATATTTATATAATTATTGAGGAATTGTAAATGGAGGCACCTTATGAACGAGAAACAAAAATGGACCCAAAAGCAACTATATCTTCCATATGAAGAATGGCCTAAGGAGACTAGAACTGCTTTAAAGAAGATGGTCTCGGCTTCCCCTTGGCGCACAACTTATCATATCGAGCCTTCTACCGGTTTACTCAACGATCCCAACGGCTTCACTTTTTTTGATGGCCATTGGCAATTAAGCTATCAATCCTTTCCATATGGACCGGTGCACGGCCTGAAATCTTGGCATCGTTTGACCAGCCCCGATCTTGTTCACTGGCAAGATGAGGGTGATTTCTTACTACCTGACTCCCCTTATGATGCTCAAGGCGTATATTCTGGCTCTGCCATTTCGCTCTCCCCTGACATACTCTTCATTATGTACACGGGTAATGTCCGTACCGCCGACTGGAAACGAAAAACTTATCAAAACGGGGCGCTTATGAATCGCACTGGTGAGGTAACAAAGATGACGAGGCCTCTGATTCAACGTCCTGACAATCTCACGGAACATTTTCGTGACCCAATGCTATTTATGCAGAGGCAAAACCTATACGTGCTCATTGGCGGCCAAAGCCGTTCAGATCACGCGGGTATCATGCTATTATTTCGTTGCACCAAAAATATTCGACATTGGACTTTTGTTGGTAATGTGAATGCCGGAATTTCTCACTGGGGCTATATGGTTGAGTGTCCTAATTTTGTTGTTGTGGACCATCATCCCGTGTTGATTTTCTCGCCACAAGGGCTTGACCAGTCTGTTCTTTGTTACGACAATCGTTACCCAACAGTCTATCTCAGTGGCACAAGCTTCGATGCTTCTAGTGCTACTTTGAACGATCCGACAGACCTTCATTTACTCGATGAAGGGTTTGATAACTATGCCACCCAAGCTTTCAACTCTCCAGATGGTCGGACGTTATCCATTAGTTGGATTGGAATGCCTGAGACATCATATCCCACCGATGACTACGGGTATGATGGCGCATTAAGCCTTGTTAATGAACTTAAATGGCAAGATGGGCGGCTCATCCAATCACCTGTCAAAGAAACTCTTGAACTACGCAAGCCGGAAAAAGTCCTCAACCCCGATAAGACTTACTTAACGACAAATTCATATGAACTGCACGTTCACGTTCAAAACGGCGAGAAAACAACGCTCAGTCTTTTTGACAACCCTGAGCACACCATACATCTACAAGTTACACTAGATACAATTGAAGGGGTTGTAACCATTGATCGACAGACATTCTCATGGCCGACAGACCCAAATGATAATCAGCGTCGTTTAATCCGGCTTGAGAGTCATCAAGCGATTGACATCACTATCTTTGCCGACATTTCCATCTTTGAATGCTATATTAATGGAGGTGCACACCGTGCTACCGGCCGTGTATTTCCTGACAAAGATGGGAACGGTCTGAGTATCACCGGTCACACCAGAGCAAAATACTTTGAAATGAAGAAATGAGGTTGCAAACATGGTTGCCAAACTTACAGATGTTGCAGAACTTGCGGGAGTCAGCGCAACGACCGTTAGCCGTGTCATAAACCATAAGGGGTACCTCTCTTCTAATACTATCGAAAAAGTCAATGCATCCATGCGCGAGTTAAACTATCAGCCCAACAACATCGCACGTAGTCTTCAGGGGAAGTCGACTCACTTGGTTGGCTTGATATTTCCAACCCTTGATAGCATCTTCTTTGCCGAACTGACCAATCTCCTAGAACGCGAGCTCTTTGCGCATGGGTATAAGACAATCATATGCAATAGCCAGGGCGACCCAAAGAAAGAGCGAGATTATCTCCAAATGTTAGGCGCAAACCAGGTTGAGGGCATTATTTCCAGTTCTCACAACTTGAACCATGCAGATTACGCGCGTGCTAGTGCGCCCATCATTGGCTTTGATCGCTACTTCGCACCTAACATTCCAATCGTTAGCAGCGATAATTTTTCTGGCGGTCAGCTGGCTGCTCGTGAGTTACTTAAACATCCAATTCACGATTTGGTGATGTTAACTGGTAATGATGATCCAGCTTCTCCCACTCACCGCCGTGTTGAGGGCTTTAAAGACATCCTGGCTCACAAGAACATCCAGCCAAGGATTATTTCGCTAGCCCAGAGCACGACACCAACACTTAAACTGGGTGCGATTAAGGCTTTATTGAGGCAAACTCCTCCAGAAGGAATCTTTTGTTCTGACGATATGACGGCCTTAATGGTAATGAATGTTGCCCGCGGGCTCGGAATATCAATTCCAGGCGATTTATACTTGGTTGGTTATGACGGTGTTTCTTTCATTCGAGATTACATTCCACAGCTCACCACAATCCAGCAACCGCTGCCAGACCTGGCGAAGTTAAGCGTCTCACTTCTCGAAAGAAGAATAAAAGACCCGAGTGAGCAATTGTCTGATCATTACGAATTACCAGTAAAGGTAATTAGTGGAGAATCATGCTAATTCTGAAATTCTAATTTTTGCTCTCATAAACATCCTGGCATTAGTGGTGCCCAAAAACGTGTCAATACTGATTAAACTTCCTTCCAAAGATAATCAAACTACATCCAGCCTAACCGAAGAAATTTCTGATAAGATCTGAAGGTAAAAGTCACAAACAATCTCTGGTCAGCAAGGAATCTCGCGTAAAAAAGCTTTCTTATTCCTAGAAACAAGGAGCAACATTTAAAAATAAAAACCATACTAACTTTGCTCCGTAAATGCAAGATTAGCATGGCTTTTTTTATGAAAATGACGGTAAAAGCGCATTGTCCATTTGATTCTAAGCGAGGTCATCCCCATTAGTCTGAATCACTTTTTGATACCAGTGAAAGGAGTCCTTTTTAATTCTCTTAAGCGTCCCATGACCTAAATCATCGCGATCTACATAGATAAAGCCATAACGCTTAGACATCTGGCCAGTCGAATTCGAGACTAAATCAATTGGTCCCCAACTTAGGTACCCCATCAAGTCAACCCCGTCACGAACGGCCTCCTCCGCCTGACCGATATGCTCTCTTAGATAGTCAGTACTGAACTAGGCTGCTGACTTTGACCGTTCAGTGATGACTTTATAGTTAATTTGATATGTTTTGCCGGC
>NZ_BOLT01000065.1:0-3349 GCF_016861805.1 Lacticaseibacillus sp. 53-4 | reverse complement strand
TGAAACACCAAAGCAGCGCAGTCCCGTGTGAATCGTGGGATTGCGCTGCTTTTTTGAAATTCTATGAATAATCCAGGGAGAATGAAAACGGCACCACTAGGAGGAACTTATGATTAAACTCGTCGCCGTCGATATGGACGGCACTTTTCTCAATTCGCAGCAGGACTACGACCGCGAGCGGTTCGCCAGGGTCCACGCGCGCATGACCGAGCTCGGCATTCGCTTCGTCGTGGCCAGCGGCAACCAGTACTACCAGCTGCGCTCATTTTTCACTGACTATCCGAACACGATTTACGTTGCGGAAAACGGCGCGTATATCCGCGACGCCGAAACCACCTACGCCGTGCATACCTTCAGCCCTGAGGCGACTGAGACCATCACGCAGTACCTGAGCGCCGACCCGGTGCTTTCAGCCATCGCGTGCGGCGTGAAGACCGCGCACATTCGCGGCAGCGAGGACCCCGCGTTCATCAATGAAATGCACCGCTACTACCACCGCCTGCAGCTGCAGGACACGCTTGAGGCCCCCGACGATCAGATCATGAAGTTCGCGACTAAAATGCCGCCGGCGCGCACCCAGGAGTACATCGATAAGTTCAGCGAGGCCTTCGCCGGCATCGCCGTGCCAACCAGCTCCGGCCATGGCGACATTGACATTATCCAGCAGGGCCGCCACAAAGCTGCAGGGCTAGCCGAACTCGGTGAGGCGTTGAACATTCCGCTCAGTGAGATGGCGGCGTTCGGCGACGGTGGCAACGACCTGGAAATGATCCGCGAATGTGGCCTGGGCGTGGCGATGAAGAACGCCGACCCCGAGGTGTTGGCCGCGGCGGATGCGGTCACGCCGGTCGACAACGACGCATCCGGCGTCTGCGCTTTTCTTGAGGATTATCTGAAGTAAAAGAGGGTTTGGATCGTGAGTAAAAAACTGTATCTGATGCGCCACGGCGAGACCTTGTTCAACGTCCTGGGCCGCATCCAAGGCTGGTGCGATTCGCCGCTGACCGCCCGCGGCATTGCCCAGGCAAAAACGGCGCGGCAGTGGTTCGCCGCGCACCATGTCAAGCTGACCGAGGCGCACTGCTCGACGGCCGAGCGCGCCTCTGACACCTTGGAGCTGGTGACCGATTTGCCGTACACGAGGGAAAAAGGCTTGCGCGAGCACGGCTTTGGCCGCTTCGAGGGCCAGCCGGAGTACCTGAATCCTGCCATTCCGTATGGGGACTTCTTCGAGCCATACGGCGGCGAGGCGGATCAGACCACCATCGAGCGAGTAGTGGCGACGGTCGACCGATTGATGGCGGCGGCCCCAGAGGACGCAAAGGTACTGTTGGTGTCCCATGCCGGCGCCTCGCACAGCTTCCTGTCGCAGCGGGCCCCAGCCGGGGTGCTTAACGAGCGAATGCCTAACTGCGGCATCGCGATTTTTAATTACGATGAAGGCGCGTACTCGTTCGAGCAAATCGTCGACCCAGTCGCCTGGGCAGAGCAGCGGGAGGGCAGCCATGACGAAATATGATTTTGACACTGTGATCGATCGCTACGGGACGTACTCGGACCAGTGGGATTACGTGCAGACGCGCTTCGGTGAGGCCAACCTCCTGCCGTTCACCATTTCCGACATGGACTTCGCCACGGCGCCTGGCGTGCGCGACGTGCTGGTCAAGGCGTCGCAGAAGGGTATTTTTGGCTACACGCACTGGGACAATCCGGCGTTCAAAGGCGCCATCGCCGGCTGGTTCGACCGCCGCTACCACGTGGCCATCGCTCAAGACGCTATCGTTTACAGTCCCAGCGTCATCTTCACACTGGCCAAGCTGCTCGAGCAGTTCAGCCAGCCCGGCGACAAGGTCGTCACCTTCAGCCCATGCTACGACGCGTTCATTAAAACCGTGACATCCAACCACCGGTTGCTGCTGGCGTTCGACATCAACCACGGCGTCGACTGGGCCGCGCTTGACGCCTACTTTGCGTGCGAGCACCCGGCCGTGTTCCTGCTGTGCAACCCGCACAACCCGCTGGGCATCGCCTGGTCGGGTGAGGACATGCAGCGCATCGTGGAGCTGTGCAATGCCTACCACGTCGCCATCATCTCCGACGAGATCCACATGGGCGTGGTGCGCCGCGGGACCGTTGTGTACTCGCTGGCCGCATACTTCGATCAGCTCACCGTACAAAAGGCCGTCATCTCTTCGGCCGGCAAGGCGTTCAACGTCACTGCGCTCGGTTGTTCATACGCGCTGATCCCCGACGCGCGTGACCGCGAAGAGTTTGTCTACGGCCTCGAGTACCGCAGCGCGCTGTCGTCTGTGCCGTATCTGGGGATGCTGGCGACGATTGAGTGCTACAGCCACCAGGAGGAGTGGCTGAACCAGCTGTGCGACTACATCGACGGCAATTACGCTTTGTTGCCAAAGTATCTGAAGGATGAGGTCGGGCTGGATTACAAGATTCCGGCCGCTACCTACCTGGCCTGGATTGATATTTCGCCGCTCGGCATTACCATGCCGGCACTGCAGCACGAGATGGTTCATGGGCAGAAAGTCGCCATTATGGACGGGCGTGTTTACGGCAATGGCGGGGCCAATCATCTGCGGTTTAACCTTGGGGCGCCAAGGAGCAAAGTTAAGGAAGGGCTGAAGCGGTTTGCTAGCGCAGTGAGGGCAGTGAGGCATTAGATTGTAATTGCTGACTATCCGTACTCAGAACAGTTAATCTATGATTGGTCGGGTGTCTGGCCGACCTTTTTTTGTAGACTGCGTTCAAGCTGCTCTGATAGACTGGTGCTGGTAGAAAAGGAGGAAGCTCAGTTGATGAATGAACTGACAGTGGAACAAGCTGCTCATCTTGCCGAGGAGGCGGGCTTCTTTGGTACCGATTCGTTCGTGTCAGCATTTAAGGAGCAGGAGGGGCGCCTGCCTAAGAAGGTCAATGGTAGTTATGCGCGGGCTGTGTTGCTTGGCGAAACGGAAAATGATTATGTTTTTACATCTGATGTATACGAAGAGACGCCTTTAGAGTCCGAGCTTTTGATTGGCATACCTTATTATCTTTTTGTTGACAAGTTTTCTGGACTGCGGCCGATGCCGGTTTCAATACTGGATTTTGATGCTAATGAGATTGTGAAGCGAGCGCCAGCATATTACGAGTGCTTTGGATCGGAAGACAGTGACTAATTATTTGCATTGTTCCGCCTGCCGTTTGTCTTAGCAATGCGAAGCAAGGTTAATAAAAGACTGCAGCGGCTTGGCACAGCAGTTAAGGCAATTAATGGCCTCAATTTTCAAGTCAAGTGCAACGGTGATAACGAATCCTTGATAGTGGTCTAGGTTGTTAAGCCATGCGTCGG
>NZ_BOLT01000064.1:0-3395 GCF_016861805.1 Lacticaseibacillus sp. 53-4 | reverse complement strand
ATCAGTCATCTGAAAACCTCCAGTTTCAATTCATGATACAGGATGCACTCTCCCTGAGTAAACTTTGCACCAGAACCGTGTGTCCTACTTCATTACAAATTTAGGCGAGAAACTATCCACTCCTGAATATTTGGTTCAACCCGTTGAGGAGTCTTAGTGTTATTGAGAAAGAATATGTCACTTTTTAGCTAGACCAATCAGCGATGTCGGGTCGAATGATTGCGGTGGGTACCTGTTTTCACCGTTTTTCACGAAGATAAATGGCATATGGCATATTTATTTTAACTTGATTAATCAACCATATAACCTTTATAGTGGAGTCGAAAGAAAGCGCTACCGAAAGCAGGCAGATGCGCGCATGCCGCGCTCGATGCCGCTGACTTTCGCCGGGGTCACGTGTCGGCTTTTTCCAACCATTGTCAGTTATAAACACCAACACGTCCCCACCGCCACTGGGCTCCGGTAGCACCTCAGCGGACGGTTCAATGCCATTATCTTCGGTTGCCGCGTTGGCAGCCACACTTTTAGCGAAAGGAACGCGCGGCGCGGTCGCTACCGCCGCGTCGTGCTGGTACATCAAATGGCTGATACTCCTGTTTCATTCAAGGACAAGTTCGGCGCGTGGGCGGGTCGCTTCTCCGGCTCGCGCTTCGTTCGCGCCATCATGCAGGCTGGTTACAGCGTCATCACGTTCTCAATCATCGGGGCGATGTTCCTGATTCTGACCGTGCTCCCGCAGGCGTTCCCGATTCCCGGGTTCGCCGAGTGGTACGCAAGCACCGTGGGCCGCTTCGCCACCCTGTTCCAGGTGGTCTTCAACTCGACCATGGGCATCCTGGCCCTGGTCTTCGCCGGCACCTTCACGTACACCTACACGGGCATCTACCGCGATGAGGAAAAACTGGATCTGAATCCCCTCAACGCGCTGTGGATGTTCGTCATGGCGATGTTCATCACCGTGCCTCAGCTCGTCTGGAAAGGCGGCATGATCCAAGCCGTCACCTCCCTGAGCAAGGACAACATCATCGGCGGCGGGTACGCCGTGTCCGCCGGCGGGATCACCCGCATTGCCTCGGTCGGGATCTTCACCGGCCTGGTTGTGGGCTGGATCACCGTGCAGATCTACCGCTTCACCATCAAGCACGACTGGCGGATCAAAATGCCGGAATCCGTGCCGCAAGGGGTGGCGAACTCATTCAGTTCCCTGATTCCCGGCGCCTGCGTGGCCATCGTGGTCACCCTGCTCAACATGGTGCTGGTCCTGGCCGGAACGGACATCTTCAAAGTCCTGTACATTCCGTTCTCCTTCATCAGTAACATTGCCGACACGTGGTGGGGCTTCCTGATCATCATCTTCCTCATCCACTTCCTCTGGTGGTTCGGGGTTCACGGCTCCACCATCATGTCCTCGTTTTACACCCCGATTGTGCTGGCCAACATGGCCGCTAACGTCGATGGCGCCAACCACTTCTTCGCTGGTGACCCGATGAACGCCTTCGTCATCATCGGTGGCGCCGGCGCCACGCTGGGCGTGGCCCTGTGGCTCGCCTTCCGCGCCAAGTCCGCGCAGCTGCGGGAAATCGGGAAGGTCGAAATCGTGCCCGCCCTGTTCAACATCAACGAGCCGATTCTGTTTGGCCTGCCGATTGTCTACAACATCCAGCTGCTGATTCCGTTCATCTGCGCCCCGCTGGCGTCAGGCATTGTCGGTTACGTCGGCGTGTCCAGCGGCCTGGTGCCGAAGATCATTCTGCAGCAGCCATGGCCGACTCCGGTTGGGCTGAGCGGCTTCATCGCCACGGCCAGCTGGAAAGGCGCCGTGCTATCCATTCTCTGCGCCCTGACCTCCTTCGTGGTTTGGTACCCGTTCATTCGTCGCTACGACCGGACGCTGCTGAAAAACGAGCAGGCTGCGGTTAATAAGTAGTGGTTCTTGGCTGCGACAGTGGGTTGGCACCGCAGAAGAGCCTGTCAGTAGCACAACTCACTATGAATAATTGTGAAAGAGATTTCAGTGCCCTGCCGATTAACTAATTCGGAGCAAATTGTACTGAGGAGAATCGTTACCCTGGTTGACAAGGCCAGGATACCGGTTCTCTTTTTGGATTCCATAAGTAGAAGAGTTGGCCCTCTTACAAAGAGCGAGTGCACTCGGCCCCGTCAAGTTGACAGACGAAATACTATAAAGTTTTGTCTGTTCCTAAATGGCTTCATTCCAGTATTCATCTGGGGTGAGGCCATTTCTTTGTGCTGAACGATTGTGGTGGTTGAAGTACTCGATACCTTCCTCAACGAGCTGTGTTAACTCGCTCAACGTCTTCGCCATTGGATGACGATCCATCCACCGGAGTTTGAACTCATTCCACCAGCGCTCCATTGGTGCGTTGTCGTACGGTGTACCTGGTCGTGACATGCTGCGCTTAACGTTGAATTGGTTGAGGTACTGATTGAACTGACCAGACGTGTACGCTGAACCGCGGTCTGTGTGAACCAACGGGTGAACATCACCAGCGGCCGTGAATGCCCGCTGGAAGGTCTGGATCTCTGCGGCACTGGTCTCTGTCTCACTAAGGTTAGAAGATAGTAGCCGCCGGCCATACAAGTCTAGGACGCCGCTAAGGCGCATCTTGTACTCACCGTTCACCCCATAGGTCAGCTCTGTCGAATCGGATAACCAGGCCTCATTGGGCGCTCCCCAGTTTACAATTCAAGTGCAACACCCTGACGACTAGACCAAAAAGGCCATGAAGACCTATTCTTGTTAGTACTAGCTAAACAAGAAAGCAGGAATCTTCATGACCCACTCTCAGACTAACACCCACAAGCATTACCAACAACTCAGTTTTAGCGACCGTGCTACAATTCAGGCCCTTCGGGCTGCTGGTGACACCGCGACCGTGATTGCACAGAAGCTTCATCGCAGTAAAGCGACAATCTCACGAGAAATCACGCGTGGATCTGTAACTCAGCTCGACTCGAAGCGTCACTCGCATCAAGTCTATCTTGCGGAAACTGCCCAAGCCATACACGACCGCAAACGCGACAGAACCGGACACCACGCCTTTCTCAAAACCGGCCGTGCGTTCTTCAAAGCTCTCACCAAGGAGCTTACCCGCAAGCCTCGCGTGCACAGCGTTGATAGCTTCGTACACTTCTATCGCGACCAGGGCAAGGCTTGCCCTTCAACGACAACTGTGTATCGCTACATCGACGCCGGGCTGCTTGAGCTAGACAACATGACACTTCCCAAGAAGCTCCGACGCCGCATCAAAGGCTATAAGAACGCCCACAAGCGCAAGAATAAGAAGATATACGGCGACTCAATCGAGTTGCGTCCTGCGGCCGTGAATGACCGCACAGGCGTGGGACATTGGGAAGGCGACTTGGTCAAAGGT
>NZ_BOLT01000063.1:0-4094 GCF_016861805.1 Lacticaseibacillus sp. 53-4 | reverse complement strand
TCGCAACGCTCCAAACGTTGCTTTCAGACCGGCCAGATGCGATTTCATGTCCCCAATACCGAGGTGAATAATCCAGGCATATAGTTGTCACTACAATGGAAAAGAGTCTGCTCATGAATGTTCTGCGCACCATGTTCT
Source organism: Lacticaseibacillus sp. 53-4 (assembly GCF_016861805.1). Classification (NCBI taxonomy): domain Bacteria; kingdom Bacillati; phylum Bacillota; class Bacilli; order Lactobacillales; family Lactobacillaceae; genus Lacticaseibacillus; species Lacticaseibacillus sp. 53-4. The sequence goes on along the minus strand of NZ_BOLT01000063.1, from coordinate 3,956 downwards.
CCTCGCTCAGTGAAAAAAACTTCCGCTACTTCTGGCTCGGCCAGTGCGTCTCGACCATGGGTACCTGGATCCAGCGCACCGCGCAGACCTGGCTGGTGTACGAAATGACCAAGTCCGCCTTCAAGGTCGGCCTGCTGTCCGCGTTTCAGTTCATCCCCATCATGGGCCTGACGCTGGTGGCCGGCACCCTGATCGACCGCTTCCCCAAGCGCACCATTTTAATGATCACGCAAAGCGCGTTCCTGCTGCTGGGCGTGGTGATGACGGTGCTGGTCTACACCGGCATCGTGCAGTACTGGGAGATCCTGATCATCGCGCTGCTGTACGGCTGCTTTCAGGCCTTTGACACGCCGACGCGCCAGAGCTTCGTCGTCGAGCTGGTCGGTCAGAAGAACCTGATGAACGGCATTTCGCTGAACTCCACCATCTTTAACCTGGCCAAGATCGCGGGGCCGGCGCTGGCGGGTGTACTGATGGCGCAGTTTTCAGTTGGCTTCTGCTTTCTGGTCGACGCCATTTCCTACCTGGCCGTGCTGCTTGGGCTGTTTTTGATCCGGCAGGACCACGTTGTTGCGTCGCATTCGCACGAGCGCGTCTGGACCGACCTGAAGGAAGGGCTGCATTACGTCTGGACCCACGCCGCCGTGCGCCTGTCCGCCGAGCTGATGCTGATCATCTGCACCCTTAACTTCAATAACAACGTCATCATCCCAATTTTGGCCAAAACCGTCTTCCACGGTGGCGCGCAGACTTACGCCAACCTGCTGTCGGCCACCGGGGTCGGGTCGCTGATCGCCGCCTTTTTGATGAGCTACCTGTCGCGCTACGGCATGCAGCGCAACATCTACCTCTGGGTCGGCATCGGCACCGCGACCCTGCAGGCCGGCATGCTGTTCGTGCGCAGCTACTGGCTGGCGATGCTGGTCATGGTGCTGGTCGGCTTTTGCAACATGGTCTTTCTCAATCAGTCCAACGCGTCGTTCCAGTTCAACATTCCGGGTGAGCTGCGCGGGCGCATCATGTCCGTCTATGTCCTGCTCAACCAAGGCTCCACGCCGGTCGGCTCGCTCTACGTCGGCAGTGTCATGGACGTGTTCGGCGGCCTGTGGGGCTTCCCATCGTGTGGCATCTTGGCGCTGATTCTGCTGATCCCAACTCTGCTGGCCAACCGCAAGCTGGTGTCAAAATGGTTCCACCAAAGCCGCGCTGACAGCATTCGCGAGGCGTCGGGGCAATAATTTCCGCCATTCAAAAAGCATCACGATTAAAAACTCGTGGTGCTTGGGGGCGGGCAAGTTAAGCTAATCATACTTGACGACCTAGCCAGTTTGCTAGAGGTCATAATGATAACGGCAGGAAAAAATGATGATCGCATTGTTTTCAATGCTGTACACTAATCGATCCTCCTGAGAAATCCGACGTGACCATTTGCCTTGAAGCTCAAATCGCAACGGCTCTGGCTTGCCAAGGCCCTCGTAAGGCGTCGAATCGATTGATTTAATTAACTTGTTGATTCTCTTGATGATCGCTTTGTCATTCTGAGCATGCCAGTACAGATAGTCATCCCAGGCGTCATCTGTCCAAGACTTAATCATCTTCCCCATCCTCCAGCAGGTCATGCACTTTGGCCTTGCCAGACTGAATTTGCTTATCACCACGGCGAATGCGTGCCATTAAATCAGGGTTGCTTAACAAGTACATGGTTTCTTGCATTGAGTCATAGTCACTTTTGCTCATCACAACGACGGTATCTTCCGGATCCTTAGCTGTCACCAACAATGACTCGGAATCCTGGTTCACCTTCTGCATATAGGACTTGAGGTTTTTACGAAACCCGCTGTAGGAGACTGCGTCCAAAGTTATCCACTCCTTCCATGGACTGATTGTACCAGATTGCGTACCATTGTACAACAATTTGTACAATTCAAGAATCTTGCCAGTGTCATGCCAATTAATTCCTCGATATTGTCGATTAGTCCTTCCGCAGTCAACCGTTACTACGCCTGTGAAACGCAACGCGCCCTGCGTTTAATCGGGCAAGGCGCGCTGTTTGTGAGACCAATCAGAATGCTCCCAAAGCCGCGGCGACAGCATTCGCGAGGCGTCGGAGCAATAGTCTAGTAACGAAATGTGTGGTCAGCACGTCGACGAAACGATTCGTCTGTCGGTACGGTAATTACGGTGTATGCTGTTATCACACGAAAGGATGTGTTGACCATGAAGGCTACAACTAACAAGCAAGGCCGCGTCCTCGGCAAGTTTGTTACCAGAAAGTCGGGGCATTCAGTCAGTCTGACCGTCCCCGCCGAAACCGGGATCAAACCAGGACAAGAGTATACATTACGGGTTCAAGATGATGGGTCACTGCTTTATGAACCGCGTCACGTAAATTTTTGACATACACCTGACGCAGAAAAGCACAATTTTCGGGCAGATTTGGACAAAATAGGCAACTTCTCTGAAGAGCCTCGTATAGGTAAGGAGATTTAGTCATGGCAAACTCACCTCTCACAGGTAAGCGAAACTTGTCCGCACCAAAACAGGGTGACAGCATCATAATCGACGCGAAGCCACATGCTGGCAGGGAATATGGTGGTCATGATCCAAGACGGGGCAACATTAGGCGACATTTGATCGTACTCTCCAACACTGACTACAATCAGCTCACCGGCATGGTTGTGGGGATGGCCATCACGACCACAAATTTTGCGGATATGAGTGGTTACCTTCCGTTTGTTGATCTCGAAAGTAAGACGAAAGGAAATATTATCCTTTGGCAATTGCCGACCTTTGATCAGGTTGCGAGACATGCGAGCATTATAGGTCACGTCAGTCCTAGTATGCTTAACACGCTTAAAAAGGCAGCAATTGATATCTTTGAATAGCGTTGCTGCAAAAAAAAAACAACCCATCTGGATACTTAGCAGCGCGGCCTTGTACATCAAATGTGCAAGGCCGCGCTGCTAGATTCATCGAGGGACATTATACGAGCGGGAAAAAGAGAAACATAACGTCGACCCGCTACTCAATAATTTGCTCGTTAACGAATCGCCGATATGATTCATGCGTCTTCATAAGCTCAGAATGCGTTCCGAATCCCGTAATTCGGTGATTCTCTAGGAAGTATATCTTATCGGCATCAGTTATCGTAGATAGACGGTGCGCAATGATTAATGCGCCACGATCAGAGAGTAATGCATCAAGACTTTTCGTTACCTGATATTCGGCATCAGCGTCAAGGTTAGCAGTGGCCTCATCAAATATAATGAAGTTAGGAGCCTTTAAATATGCTCGTGCAATTTGTAACCGCTGCCGTTGGCCCCCTGACAGCAGATTACCATCTTCACCTACCAAGGTTTCCAGACCCTGCGGGAAGTTATTGATTTCCCTCAGCAGCCCTGCTCTTTCGAGTGCTGACTCAATTTGCGATTCACTGAATGTTTTGGACAGTCCGAATAATAGATTGTCTCGAATCGTACCGTTTTGGATATCGTTGGTTTGGCTGACCAGAGCAATGTTTTGGCGCCAAGCCTCTAAGCCATACTCCTCAGCAGGCACCCCGGCCAGGGATACTTGTCCCTTGGTCACTGGATAAAAGCGCTCGAGCAAGCTTACGATAGTTGATTTCCCCCCTCCTGAAGGCCCCACCAAAGCTGTTTTCTGGTCAGCAGGAATTGTGATGTCGATATGTTCAAGAACGGGGTTGCCGTCTCCATAGTCAAAGCAAACGTCTGTTAGTTTCAGTTCCCCTTTTTGTGTCGGCAGATGGCCTGATTCAACTTCTGGTTTAGCAAGAGCCAGCTCACGAAGACGTTTCGTTGCCCCATTCATTTTGGCTAAATCAGTGAAGAAACTTGAGAGGCCTCCAATTGGATTTAAACCCCAGTTTACAATTCAAGTGCAACACCCTGACGACTAGACCAAAAAGGCCATGAAGACCTATTCTTGTTAGTACT
>NZ_BOLT01000062.1:0-4198 GCF_016861805.1 Lacticaseibacillus sp. 53-4 | reverse complement strand
CGCAACGCTCCAAACGTTGCTTTCAGACCGGCCAGATGCGATTTCATGTCCCCAATACCGAGGTGAATAATCCAGGTACTCATTGGGTAGCCCAAATTGCAGCGGGTGATTTGTCGGCTGAGCAACTGCAACAGCTGACAGCTAGCACAAACGATCCGTCGGCGTTAAATTCAGATATTGACAAAAATACCGCACTCCTCCTGAGTGGTAATGATGAAGATCAGAAACAGCTTTCGCAGGATGACCTGTTTCGTTTAAGCCCAGTCACAGGTGCTGGTGCGTTACAGGTCGGCGTTTTTAATGCTGAGGCCTTATCTAAGCCCACTCTCAACCAAAAGACGGATGTCGTTTATGCCTCTCCAACCTTTGATTGGGACAAATTGGCAACCAAAAACACTGACAACTCAGTGTCAGTCACATTCACCTTGTCAGCGGATCAAGTCAAATCTGCTTTTGCAGACCATGGTGGTTATCTTTACGTCAAGATTCCGGGCAAAATGAGCAGCTTGAAGATAACCGACTTGCTCGTCCCTGCTGAAGATGGCAGTATCGGGACAGGTACCAAAGTTGAAGTCGTCGATACGCCTACGGATACGCCAACTGACACGCCTGCCGAGGCTAATTTCCCAATTACTTATAAGTATGTCGATGAGAGTGGCAAAGAGATTGCCAACAGTCAGCAACAGAAGAAGCTCACTTCTGAAGAATCGATTGATTTCAGCCCACTGAATCCACCAGCTGGGTATACTTTTGACCCGAAGAAAACAGAAGTCGATATTACCAGTGCTTTTGATGATCAAATCAAGTCTGACATTAGCAGTGCAACTGATTTCGCGGGTTTGAATTCAGCGCTGGCCAAATTGGGGATCACCAAAGTCAGTGCTCTTGAAGGCAGCAACACCCACCAGGTGACCATTACCTATCACGGCACCAAAACTGAAGAAAAGAAATATACTGCCAAGGTCATTTATGTGGACCAAGCAGACGGTCATGAGATTCGGGATGCTGCACCTTTAGGCTCGCAGCCGGCAGGACAAGGGGTCCGGACTACTGGTATTCCCAAGACTGTTGAAGGGTACACGATGGTTGGCGAGGACCCGATCAAGGAACACTATTACTTCACGGATCAGCCTGACCAAGTTGTTACCCTCACGTACAAGAAGAATGATGCCGGTGGTACCGGCACTGGCACCGATACGCCTACAGCAAAAGGCAAGATCACTGTCAACTTAGTGGGTGAAGATCACCACGCGCTTGTAGTACCCAGTGATCCCAATTTTCAACAGACGTACTATCTTGATGGTGATATTGGGACGGGCATCCCAGCTGGTGCCGTCAACAAGACCGCCCCAGGTTTTACAATCATAGAGGATGGAACGCTCAAGGCTAAGTTTACTGACAAAGACCAGACGATTCTGATCATTTACAAGCCAGTCGCAACTAAGGGTACAATCACTGTTAACTTAGTGGACGAAAATGACAAGCCGATTTCCAATACTGATGGCAAGTCTTCAATTAATCTCGAGGGCAATATTGGCGATTCAATTACAAGCGTGACCCTCAACAAGAACGTCCCCGGTCACAAGATCACCACCGATGGCACGACCGATGCGAAGTTTACTGAGACTGCCCAGACGCTGACGATCAAGTACGCGCCAGTCGTAACAAAGGGTACGATCACTGTTAAGTTAGTGGACGAAAATAATAAGCCGATTTCGAATACTGATGGCCAGTCTTCAATTGATCTCAAAGGCAATATTGGCGATTCAATTACAAGCGTGGTCCTCAATAAAGACGTCCCCGGTCACAAGATCACCACCGATGGCACGACCAATGCGAAGTTTACTAAGACTGCCCAGACGCTGACGATCAAGTACGCTACAGACGGGCCGAGAGTGTACACCCCGGGCAATCCTGGCTCGACTTTGGATGGGGATCCGACCACAGTAACGTCCCGGTATTTGATTGGGACGGTGCAGGCTAATGTTAAGTACAATGGGGACGATGCACTGGCTGAGAAGAAAGGCTCGCCTATTCAGATTTACCGGACGGCCACCCTTGATGCTAGTGGCGCTCCAGTGTACACGCCATGGACAACGAATGCAACCGGTGTTGGTGGCAACGACACTGATGTTTTGCTGACACCAATTACTGAAAGCGATATTCCAACAGTCGCGAACAAAGTCGGTAAAATCGTGGATGAAACGAACAAGGCGATTACGTCCGCCGACTTACCCTTGGTTGGTAAAAAAGTAACAGCTAGTGATGGTTCGGTTCTCATCGATGGTACCCAGAACACAAACATTGGTGGAAAGTACCTGACGAATTTCATTGCGACCCGCGTGGTCAATTACGGCGCGAACCAGCCTGACTTGCAGTGGCATGACGCACCGAAAGAGCCGAAAGATCCTCTCTACAACGACACGCATAAAGTCTTGCACCCGCTCATCATGATGACAAAAGACGGTGTAACAACGGAGCAAGATAATACCGAAAATGACATCGTTTTGACGCGTCAATATCAGATCGATGATAACGATCCTGACAGTGGCGTGAAAGATTATGGCCCGTGGATTGTTGATGACACTGGCAAGTTCATGACCGTTGGCTATACACCGGTAATTTACGATGGTTATAAGGCTTCACCAGCAAACATCGACCAGAATACCCAAGATGATGATCACAAAACCGTCACGGAAGAACTTGCGGCAATGGCGGCTGAGACAGCAGACCAAGATAAAGAAATCACCTTCACCATTAACTATGACAAAGAAAAGGCTGAATTGGTCGAGCACCCTGCACCAAATGAACCAAGTGATGTGAACTATGATGATACACATAAGTTCCTGAATGTCACAATTAACGGTGATCAGAACGGTCAGAAGAAGCTGCTAGAGACTGGGAAAGTTGTGTTCAATCGTACTTACTACACAGAAGAAGGCGACACGACTAACAAGGTCGTTAAGTATGGCGATTGGAAGCAAACTGCACCCTTTGCAACTTTCACTCCTGAGCCAGTGGATGGCGCCACGCCAACTCCAGCACAAGTGACCGAAACAACGGTAGGCGACGATGGTCAGTCCATCAAACAAGCCGCAGCTGGTTTACTTGCCGCAGCCGACGACGAAGATAAAGACATCACGATCACTGTAACCTATGCCAAGGCTGAAGCGGCCAAAGGCACAGGGACTGTTCACTATGTCTATCAGAACGTTGACGGTATCGAACTGAAGGATCCTGAGACGGTATCTGGTGAAGTCGGGTACAATTACTCCAATGATTATTCGGTTCCTGACACCTTAAGCGGCGAAGGCAAAGGCTTGTCTGATGCTGACGGCACACTTGATACCAGTGTTCTGCACTACTATGCGACTGCCGATATTAACGGCGGCCAGATCAACAATTTACCTGATGACAGCACGGCCGATGGGACCTTTGGTACTTCAGGCCAAGACATCTGGGTTATTTATGTTGCCAAGCCAAAAGCAAGTGCTGCGGATACTGTAACTGCTGAGGAAATCGAAGGTGACGCTGATCATCCAAATGGCGGGACCAGAATCACCGTTAAGCATGTTGACGGCAGTCCCGACACCGTGACGACAGTATGGAATGGTAATGACGGGGTAACGCCAGTTGTTGATCCAAATGGCACCGACAATGGCGACGGGACGACTACGTACCAAATCACCGCAGATGGACAGCCGGCAGGCTCGTTCACCGTTAAGAATGGTGAAAAAGGTAAGGATGGTGTAGACGGTCAGACGCCTCAGATTAAGACAACTGATGATGGTAAGATCGTGTTCTATATACCGGGCTCGAAGGGCGATGGTACTAATGACACGAAGTTGGCTGAAATCGATGCTCCTAAGTCCGGAGATACGATCACCGCAACGCCGGCAAGAGTTACTGAAGATCATCCAAACGGTGGAACCACGATCACTGTTAAGCATGGTGATGGCAGTGACGACACTGTGACGACGGTATGGAATGGTAACGATGGGGCAACTCCAGTTATCAGTCAGACCGGTAAGGATAACGGTGACGGGACAACCACTTATGACGTGACGGCTAACGGGAAACCAGCCGGGACGATCACGATCAAGAATGGTAAAGACGGCGCGGATGCGAAGACGCCATCAGTTCGCGACGGCAAAGACGGTAAGGTTGAATTCTACCTTCCAGGGACCAAAGGCGATGG
>NZ_BOLT01000061.1:0-4247 GCF_016861805.1 Lacticaseibacillus sp. 53-4 | reverse complement strand
AGGTGATGAAGATGAGTAAGACGCCCGGTATCGTTACCGTCATGAAGTTTGTTCCGGCAGCGGACAAAAAATTTAGCGGCTACGTGAACTATATGGATCGCTCCGACGCAATGCGGAGTGATCACTTCACGGATTGGAACGTCAATCACTTTGACGGATATAACAACTACATGAACAATCCAGAAAAGAGCAAAGGCCTGTTCACAGCAGGGAAGGATTATCTGACGCAGGAGGAGCGAACTCAGCTGAAGAAACAGTTTACCCTTGCGCAGAAGAATGGCTCCTTAATGTGGCAAACCGTGGTGAGCTTCGACAACAGGTTTCTAGCAGACCACGGGCTTTATGATCTGCAAAGTAAACAGCTCGACCAGGAGAAGATCCAAGAGTCAATTCGCCATGGCATGAGCGGACTTCTGATCAAAGAAGGGCTGGCTAATACGGCGATATGGTCGGCATCAATTCACCTCAATACGGACAACATCCACGTGCACATTGCTTTCGTTGAGCCGGAACCAACACGTCGCCTATTCACACTCGATGATCACGATGGCGGGACGCATCAAGAGGCGCGGGGAATGCTCAAGCCCGCAACTATTTCTGCCTTCAAGTCGTCAATCGCAAACGAGTTAATCAACCGGGAGCAGTCGCTTGCACGGCTTTCAAGCTTGATCCGCAACGAGCTTCCACAGCACAACTATGACTGGGGCAAGCTCCCAGACTTTGACTTGCTGCGATTGTACCAACAGATCTACAAAGCACTTCCTGATGACAAGCGAAAGTGGAAGTACAACATGAACGCGCTCCAAGAAGTGCGGCCGCTGCTAGACGCTTTTAGCTCAAAATTCATGCAGCGGTACCACGGAAAAGAGCTGCAAGAGTTTGATCAAGCACTGAAGGCCGAGACGGATTTCCGTGAAGCACTTTACGGTTCTGGGCAGGAAGGCAAGGAGGCTGGCCGGGCGAAGGACTACGAATACGGTAAGTATGATGAGTTGTACGCCAGGATGGGAAACTCGATCCTGAGCGAGATGAGAAAGACAGACGACGCGGTTTATAGGAAGAAGCATCCGAACGGGTCCTCCTACCACAAGGCCCAGCAAGGCCAAACGAACCAGGGCATCTTCCAAGCCTTGTCGTCAATCCGCCGGGCTCTTTCCGGCGACATGAAGGCGCGTGCGAAAGCACAGCGTGACTATGAACGAATGCAGGATGAAAAAGAAGCTGACCGCCAGCGTCAGCAGAATCAGGGCTATGGCCCTGAACGATGAATCGCAGCCAATCAGGTTGCGATTTTTTTGTGCTCAAAAGGAGGAATGACAGATGGCAACAGAAGCAACGATTACGCCGGTCACTGATGATCAAATTCTCAAACTAACAAAAGGCTCCCTCCGAAGAGAGAGCCTTCCAAAAGATAAATAGTATTCTTCAACACCATTCGACAAAGAGCCGAAAAAGCGCGGGTTTGCTGGCGGTACGCCAGGCGATGCGTAGCAGTGCAAGCACTGATCTTTTTAGTAGCGAGTAAACCGACAGAAAATTAACAATAGAAGACTAAAATATCCGCGGCGAGCGTGATGGCCCTTTCGCTCGCCGCTACATAACGTTGAACAGTCTACTATCGGTCTGTGAGAGCAGGCTAAGACCTCGATGCTTATTCTAATTAAAGTGTTGGCCTTGAACTGTAAACTAGGGGGAAAAAAGTTCTAGAACCTCCAGAGCTGATACCCCTTAAAACCCAAGGCTTTAGATCTGGTTTTGTTTAAAGTCCATGAACACGCTAACCTTACTCGAACATCTTCTTGGTTGCCCGCAAAAGCGTCGGGATGTCCTTGTCGTAGCGTGGGGTCTTGACCAGGTGGCTCATCGGGATGCCGGCGAAGTGGTAGGCGGCGATCTCACCGGAGCGCACGGCACTCTGCTCGGTGAAGATCATCTGGTAAGGCTGCTCGACGAACTCGCCGGTGAAGGCCAGGTTGGTCGAGTGGGCCGGGATGACCAGCGGCCGGTCGTTCTTCGCGCGGTTGTTGAACAGCGCGGAGGCGTATGGCATGTAAGCCGGGATGTTGTTGATCACGGAGTCCATGATCGCCTGCTCGTGCTCGCGAATGTTGATCGGGCCTGGATCGACCATGGAGAGCTGGCCGATCAGTTCCTTGAGCATTTCCTCACCGGTCATTTCGATGTAAGGCTTCTGCACAAATTCACCGGTGCGGCGTGGGTACAGGAAGTAGCCCCAGATGACGCTTTCGTTTGGCTTTTGGGTGGTGAAGTGCGGCTGGTGGTGGACGACGATCGACATGTTCACGTCAGGCTGGCCCAGCGGGGTGACCGGGGCGGTGGACAGGAAGCTGTTCAGCGCGTTGCCCGGGACCTGCGTGGTGATGCGGGTGATCTCGTTGAGCAGCAGGTGATCCTTGGTGGTCAGGGTGAAGGAGACCCACTCGGAAGCGTCGCGATCGGCGAAGAACTTGTCCGGGTTGCCGACGTTGTAGAAGCGCTGGGCGGCCTTTTTCCACAGGCTGGCGGCAATGCCGTAGTCCATGTTCTCGCGGGCCGGGGTGGTGTAATCCCCGATGGTGGCAGAGTCGGTGATCGAGCCGTTGGTGAAAATCACGGCGGTGTCCTCGTCGACCGTCACGTGGTCCACCTCACCAGTGGTGGCATCGGTGACTTCCAGGCCGGTGACGGTGATCTCGTCTTGCATCGCGCTGTCCTTGAACTCCCAGTCCGAGACGATCTTGTCGAGCACGATGTTGACGCCCTGCGCCTGCAGGTACTTGATCAAAGGCAGCATGATGCTTTCGTACTGATTATAGCGGGTGCGGTTGACGCCGACCAGGTGCTCGATCTGCGTGAATTCGTACAGCATCATGTGCATGTAGCGCCGCAGTTCCTGGGCGGAGCTGGCGGTGCGGAAGGCAAAAGTGGTTTCCCACATGTACCAGAAGTTGGTGGTGAACATGTGCGGGTCGTCCTTGAAGTACTCGGCAATCGACACGTTGTCCAGCTGTTCCTCGTCCTTGTCCGGCATCATCACCAGCTTGGTCAAAAGCAGGCGGTCCTGGTTGTTTAGACCCAGGTGGCCGGCGTTCAGGATGCCCTCGCCGCGACGCAGCAGGCGGGCTTTATCAAAGGTACGGTGCTTGGCATCGAAGTCGTGGGTGTCCTCGGCCGCGGTCATGCCAGGCTCGGTGACGGACTGCACGCGTGACAGCAGGTCCATCAGGTCGACATAGGTGCGGTAGTTGAGCATGCGGCCACCGCGGGCGATGAAGCCCTTGGTGTTATCCAGCGGGTGCTCCTTGTTCCAGTAGTCCTCGGCCTGAGCGGTGGCGGCACTGCCATCGTTGGAGCCGTGGTCATCCAGGCTGTAGAAGGTGATGGCGGACCCATCCCACTTGCCTTCCTGGATCAGGTAAACGGCGGCGGCCATGTTGGCCAGGCCGGCGCCGATCATAATCGCTTTATGTTTGATCATGGCAAACCCTTCTTTCTAAGCGCGGTGCGATTCGAAAATCGCATAGTCCGCGGCATCGTTGTGGAACCAATCCAATTTCTTCAGAGTGTAGACGGTAGCGCCGGCAACGGTGCCGACAAACAGGCCGAGCAGTAACGCTTTCTTTTTCATGGTTGAACCACCTTTCTGATTACACTGTTAAGTATAAGCCAACAACCCATTCAATATAAAGGCGTCCCATTCTTCCAAGCAATCTAAGATTATTAAAACCCAGATCCACTTTGCTCATCCATATACCTTAGAACCTGTTTAGCGTCTTTTGAGGACTAAATCCAGAAAATCCAGCACGACTATCTGAGGACTAGTATTGAGCTTATGCTCACAACTTAGTTCGCTTTGAGGCCTTCGACATACGCCGCTGCCTGCATTCGATACATTTTAGCGTACCGAGGCGAGGGTTATTTGCCATTAGTCGTTTGTGTGTATCAAACCCCTGTATTTGGCCGTCCTGCATGAATATAACCTTGTCGGCCATCGTTACTGACGAAAGACGATGCGTAACGAGAATCACGGTCTTATGCTCGTTAAGTTCCGCAAAGCTTTGATAAATCTCGTACTCACTCTTAGGACCAATCGCAGCAGGGTTCTGGTGCAAAGTTTACTCAGGGAGAGTGCATCCTGTATCATGAATTGAAACTGGAGGTTTTCAGATGACTGATCATTTTAAAGGACGGCAATTCAATCAATCAGTGATTACTTTTGCCGTAGGCTACTACTTGCGTTACAACAT
>NZ_BOLT01000060.1:0-4522 GCF_016861805.1 Lacticaseibacillus sp. 53-4 | reverse complement strand
CCGGCAAAACATATCAAATTAACTATAAAGTCATCACTGAACGGTCAAAGTCAGCAGCCTAGTTCAGTACTGACTAAATAACTAGGCGTTTGAAGGCGTGGTTAGTGTAATTCATCTTGATTATCTCCTCGAGAAAATTGATTTGTTACTCTTGCTGGCAAAATTGTACGTGCCGAAGAGGCCCGTTCAGTCAGCTACTTGTCACCAAAGCGACAAACAGTTGACCTTCATGGGAGGCTACGGATGCCAACGGCTCGGGCGTTTAGAAGCTCTGCAAGATCTTCTTTTGAGAGTTTACGTCCTGTTTGGGCCAGTGTTGCGGTGCTGCTCGCAAGCGTGTGTTGACTTGAGCTTGACTTTCCGCGGCGCATTGACTCCCGTGGACGTGGTCTATCAAGCTTCTTACGTAGTCGCTTCTTCATGAGTTTTCACGTAAGACGGTGAACCTGCGTTGGTCCGAGTCACTTAAGCGAGAAACGTATTGATCTATCAACATTTGGACCGCTTCATAGTCGAATTTTATGCCCTCCATACTTTTCAGTACGGATAGATCCTTGTACGTCTCGGCTGAAATCTTGATGCTTTTCTGTTGATTTCTTTTTCCTTCTGCAGTTTTACTCTTTACGGTTTCGACCGGTTCGGGTTTATCCGTAAAGCCCTCTAACGGCTTCACCGCGCCGTTCACGCGACGCTTAAGGATGTTAGGCTTTGTATCAGGCATTCTATTTCACCCCTCTTAAGAGACCCAGACGTGTGAGAAATTCGTTTGTAACAGTCTGATATAGCTGGATCACCTTTCCGTCGTAACGATCCCTTTCTGTAATTCCGGATATTGGGAATCGTTTAATTCTTGCCATTTGTGGAACAATGGTTGAAAAAACATTTTCTTCTCCGAATTCCTGACGTGCTGTTTGGATTATTGTTTGGTCGACGCCGTTTCGTGCGTCGTGTAGCATTGGCAGGATTCCGATGATTTCCAAGTTTAAGTTGAACTTTTCATTTAGCCTGGCCAAGGTATTAACGTACTCTTCAGCACCAGTAAGGCTGTCATCATGTGTTTGCAGGCTGATAAGCGCATAATCCGAAAACATCACGGCATTATTAGTTACCTCAATGCTAAAAGGTGGGACGTCTAATAGGATAATGTCATAGTCGGCTTTTAGTGGTTCAAACAATGGCTGCAAAAGGTGGGTTTCTTCAAACTCGTTTTTTGTATGTTTGTACAGATACTTCGTAAAATCTTGAAAATCAATATACGATGGAAGAAGAAACAAATTTGGAAGAATTTTGACGGGAAGGTTTACGACCGACCCTTCCTCAACACCGCGCATCAAGGTCTTGTCAATGGGCTGTACAGTGTCTGACTCACGACTGCGTGTCAAAACTAAGGTCTTGGTGCTATTTGCCTGAGGATCAAGATCTACAACTAAGGTTTTGAGCCCCAGCTTGGCTAAAGTGTAGGCAATCATGTATGTATTAGTTGTCTTCCCTACCCCGCCTTTTTGGTTTCCGACAACGATTGTTACTGCGTGTTTAGCTTTCTTTAGTTCTGCAATAATTCTATTAATTTTAGTGGCTGCCATAATTGCACCTCCCATTTAGATAGGATACGCCGCACACCGGATAACTGCAATAGGGAAACTTCCCTATTGCACTATAGGGAAATAGCGAAATAGGGATAAAGGGAAGTATCCCTATAGGGATAAAGGGAAATATCCCTATAGGGATAAAGGGGAATATCCCTTTATCTTCGCGGAAAAGGCACGTACTTGCGGATCTCGGAATGTTTATAAAGGGAAATAGGGAAAAGGGGAAATATCCCTATAGGGAAAAAAGGAAATTTCCCCATAGGGATAAAGGGAAATATCCCTATAGGTAAAAAGGGAAATAGGGAAAAAGGGAACTCACAATTCATAGTTGCATTTCCCTTTTTAACGCGCTAAATTATGAGTAAAGAAAAGCCGTGCCGTAGCTCGAACTACGACACGGCGACCAATAATTTAGAAAAAGCTCAGCCTACAAAATGCAGCCGTGTTCCAGCACGGTGCTTTCCACATATCTCAAACTAATATTACTGGAATTTAGCATACTTGTAAATGCTTGAGCTGATTTCACAACCTAGAGGACAAACTAGGAAAGTTCTTAAACATGATCGTCGGCACTATCCGATAATCGTGGCAGGAGTAAATCAAAGGGCCAGGTGTGGTGAGCCACCTCGAAGAAATTCACTGGCGAATGTAAATTCGTCTCAGGTGTATTTGCTATTGCTAAATTTGAACTGGTGAAGTATCGTTTCGGTGAACTGGACTCCCGCAAGTTTCTCCAGACTCAGAGATTCTTGCGGTCAGAGTCGGCTCATCCTAGTACACAAGGCCAAGGGCTAAGTGTACTTTTTTTGTGCCAAATTTTCGAAAGGAGGAGATCAGATGGGAATTGCGACTGAATTTGTTGATCTAGTTTTGCATCACGGACTACCAAAAGCCAAGTACCAAAACAGTAAGCTCATTCTCACCCAACCATCTGACCGCCCTCACGGGGCCGTCTTTCTGACTCGTACCAAGGACGCGCTACGCCAAGCCAAAGGGTTCGTCTGCACTAGCGAAGAAGCCGTCCTGGAGAACCAAAGCGCCAGCCACTGGACGCCTAATATTTTCCGTTACGGGACGTATGCGGACCAGAAACGAAAGATTGTTAAAGGCCATGAGGAATCAAACCTCAAGCAGATCAATACACTCGTCGTGGACGCGGACTTCGGCGATCACAAGCCGAACTACGACCATCAGTTGCTACTGAAGTTCGTCGTTCAGCCCAAGGACATCTTTGCTAATCAGATTTTCCCGGCAGCAGTGCTCGAAACCCCACACGGCTACCAGGCCTACTATGTTCTCGACACCCCGGTCTTTATCGCCAAGAAGGGGAATCGTTATCCCGCTGTTGAGGCCGCTAAGCTGACTAGCGAGATGCTACGCAACGCCGTTAAGGGAGCACTCCCTAATGTTGATCTAGGGGCGAATCACTTTGGCTTCTTCCGCCTGCCAGACGATGATGATATTCGCTTCTTTGAGCCAGCGTTGACGTGCTCGTTCAGTGACCTGTACGACTGGGCGAAGCAAGTCGCGTCAGAATCGCGTTCTCAGGCACGGGAAAAGACTGCTTTTACGGATCCGACTAAGCAGCCATGGTTTGACGCCCTCACTCGGGTCCAAGTCCCGCGCGGAGATGGTCAGCTTGGCCGCAATAATACCCTGCTGACGCTGCTGCTGGCTTGTTACGCCGCTGGGTGGGGGAAAGACCGGACTTATGACTATGCGGATGAATGGAACTCCCGCCAGAAGCAGGCGCTTCAGGACCGTGAGGTCCGTGCAATCTTAAAGAGTGCGTTCTCAGGTAAGTATGCTGGTCCTAAGCGACAATATATCGATCAACTGGTCGCGGCGTACACGCCGAAGCTTAAGCAGGCCCACCGCTATGCGGGCCACGGCTGGGTCAAGCAAGCTAAGCCGCGCGCGGATCGTAAGTACAGTCACTACCGCGAGTGGGCCAAGGACCTTGTTGCGCTCGTGGCACGTCGTGCTGGCGTAGCGACTGAGCTGTCTCTTACGACCACGGATATTCGCAAGGCCCTGGGTCTTTCAAGAGAGTCATTGAACCACGTCCTCGATCTGATCGAGGCGACCAGCATGCTCCAAATGCGTCGAGTTAGAGGGCGCGGTGGCCGCCTAATTATGGCGACCTTCACCATGGCCGGTCGGCGAATCCAGGCCGCTAAGCGGGCCAAAAAAGAACAATGGCAGAGCTATCTGGGCGATGTGGGTAGAAGCGAAGAGGCACCAATGATGACGGGGGTATTCGTCCCTTTGGGACAGCCAATTCTAGACGGATAAAATAAAAGTTCCCGATTGCCAATACATATATCTAGTATGGGGCCCTGCTCTCTGGAGTGTGGCCTTGGGGTTCAGCAGTTGGAGTAATGTGCCGAAAAAGTAATCGGTTTTATGAGAATTCGTTGACGAGGTGAATTAGACCTGTTACGATCGCTTTGTGGGAACAAACGTTCTCGATACGTGTTGGAGGTTAGTTACTTTGGGAGTCTGGTGATGGCTTCGAAGAAAACTTGAAATTTATTTGCTTTTTCAACCAGTATTTGGTTTTCTTGTCTTAGCGATTGCTGGTTCATTCAGCAAGAATGCAGACAACTAAAAAGAGAGCAGATCGTCAAGGTTCTCCGGGTTGATAACCCGGAGCAATCCAAAACGCGTCCGTCGAGATACAAGTTTTTAAGCTATCCCTCGGAGTTTCCGCCCTCAACCGCTAACGCGGCGAATCCAGCATACCATAGGGACCTGAGGGTTCCAGAGGTGAAAGGTTCTCGGGTGGCGGCTGAGTAAGGAGATCCTGGGAAACCGGGGTCTCCTTTTCTTTTTAGGGCTCTACGTCAAATGGTGTTCGTAAATTGCAAGAACAAGTTAGCCAGTCGTTGAGGACAATCCCAGAACAGGCCGTTATCAAATAGAAGTTGTGG
>NZ_BOLT01000059.1:0-5175 GCF_016861805.1 Lacticaseibacillus sp. 53-4 | reverse complement strand
CATTTGACTCCACCCGCACAGCGGGTGGTTTTGAGCCTCGCGCGTCTCCGCGCGAGCCCGGCTAAAGCCTCTATAAATAAAAAGTCCCAGCCCTTACGCACTGAGCGTGCGCAAAGGCTGGGACTTTTTGACTTTGTTAGGCTGGCGTCTTGGTGTACTTATCCAACACGTTGTTGAGCTGATCCTTGGTCTGATAGCCGACCAGCTTCTCAACGACTTCGCCGTCTTTCTTGACGATCAGCGTCGGAATGGCCATGATACCAAAGGCCCCTGGGGTTTCGGGGTTTTGGTCGACGTCCATCTTCGTGAACTTGACGTCTGAGCGATCCTTTTCCAGTGACTCGATCACCGGACTCTGCATCTTGCAAGGGCCACACCAGGTTGCCCAGAAGTCGGTCAGCGTGACACCAGTGTCGGTCTCCTGCTTAAAATCCTGATCACTAACTACTTTAACCATAGAAGTTCCTCCTCGTCTCATTGAAGTCAACAACGACTTTCTTACTATTCGTAACCATTGTAGCATGACCGTCAAGCCCGTTCAACTAAATTGCCCGCAATTAACTACTTGAACTGCACAATAGTCGCGCCAGAGCCACCCGCGTTTTGCGGCGCAAACCCAAATTTTTTCACTTGGGAATTGCGTTTCAAATACTCGGTGACCCCGTTGCGAATCGCACCGGTGCCCAGGCCGTGAATGATCGTCACCTGCGGATACCCGGCAAGCAGCGCAGAATCGATGTAGCGGTCGAGCTGCGACATCGCGTCCTCGTACCGCACCCCGCGCAGGTCCAACGTCGTGTCAGGTCCGCTTGCCGCGCCGCCCTTAACGATTGCCATGGGCCGCTTGGGCTCCTGGTCTTTGGGTTCGGCCACTTTTTCCAGGTCAGAGGTGCTGATTTTCATACGCAAGATCCCCAGCTGAACATTCCAGTGGGTGTTATCCACTTGGTCGAGCAGGTCACCGGTTTGATCATACGACAGCACATGAACCCGGTCGCCTGGCCGCAAAGCCTGTTTGCGCTTCTCGCGCCGCAGGACCTTATTTTTCGGCTGCGGCTGCTCCTGGTGCAGCTGCTTCAACCCTGTCTTGGCCTCGATCAAGCGATTTTCCTTCACATTGCCACTGCCCGCTTTTTGCATCTGGCGCAGGTCGCGAATGATCTTATCAGCTTTCTTTTGTGCTTTTTCGACCAGCGCATTCGCCTGTTCGCGGGCCTTGTCTAGCTGGCCGGCGCGCTCTTTTTCAAGCTCCGCATAAGCCGCCTGGAGGTCGGCCAGCAGTTTCTGTGCCGCGTCCGTGTCCGCCCGGGCTGCCTTGTACTCCGTTTCGGCCGCCTTGCGTTGACTTTCCAGATCCGCAATCATGTTGTTCAAATCGTGACTGTCGTCTGCGATCAGCGCCTTGGCCCGATCGACAATGGCGCCGTCCAGGCCGAGCCGGCGAGAAATGTCAAACGCGTTCGAGCGGCCCGGTACCCCAATCAACAGGCGGTACGTCGGCTGCAACGTGGCGGCATCAAACTCCATGGAGGCGTTGATGGTGCCTGGGGTGTTGTAGCCGTAGAGCTTAAGTTCCGGGTAGTGCGTGGTGGCGACTACATCGGCCCCGATTGTGCCGACCTCATCCAAAATAGCGATGGCCAAGGCCGCGCCTTCTTGGGGATCTGTGCCGGCGCCTAGCTCATCGAACAGGACCAACGCCTGATCATCTAAATGGTCAAGAATGTCGACAATGTTCGCCATGTGACCTGAAAAAGTACTCAGGCTTTGCTCAATGCTTTGCTCATCGCCGATGTCGGCGAAAATCTCCGAGAACACACCAATCGTGCTTTCCTCACCGGCCGGAATGAACAGCCCGGCCTGCCCCATCAGCTGAAGCAGCCCCAAGGTTTTGAGGGTGATGGTTTTACCACCGGTGTTCGGCCCAGTGACGACAATGGCCTGGTAGTCCTTGCCGATCACGATGTCGTTAGGCACAACCTTATGCGCGTCCAGCAGCGGGTGGCGCGCCTGGAGAAGGTCGACCTCGTTTTTCGCCGACACTAGCGGCTCCGTCGCCTTGATGGCGCGCGCATAACGGGCCTTGGCGTTGATAAAGTCAAAATGTCCCAGCACCTCTGCGTTGCGGGCAATTTGCTTGCTGTAAGGTGCCACCGTTTCGGACAGCTCCGCCAGCACTCTCGCAATCTCCTGCTGCTCCTCAATTTGCGCCTCGCGCAGCCGGTTGTTCATGTCCACAATGGCTTGCGGCTCAATGAACAAAGTGGCACCTGAGGCACTTTGGTCGTGGACCACACCGGCAACCTGGCCGCGTGAGTCCGAGCGCACAGGCAGGACAAAGCGGTCATCCCGCAGCGTGATAATTGGATCAGACAGGTACTTGGCCATGTTGCCGTGGATGTACGAGTCCATGCGGCTGCGAATGTTGGCTTCCAGCTGCCGGATCTGATTGCGCACTGCGCGCAGCGTGTCACTGGCCTCGTCAGTCACATTACCTTCCTCGTCGATTGCCGTGTACAAACGGCGCTCGAGTTCTGGCAGGACAGTGAGCTGCTGCTGCAGGGTGTAAACCCGCCGCAGCTCGATTTTGTCATTCAGATCCGCCAAGAAGTCATCTACCGCGCTGACACTGCGCAAAACGCGAGTCAGTTGGGCGAGCTCTTTGCCGTTTAAAGTCGCCCCGATTTGCACACGCTTGAGCGCCGGCCCGACATCAGTCAGCTCAGGCAGCGGGATGCCGCCTTTGAGCCGCAGCAGTGATGCGCCGTCAGCAGTTTCGTCCAGGGCTTGTTGAACCTGCGTGCGGTCCGCAGTCGGCGCCAGTGCCGCCACCCGGGCGTGGCCGGCGGCCGTCACAACCTCCTTGGCCAGTGCCGCCTTGATCTGATCAAAGCCCAGCGTGGTCAAAATTTTTTTATTCATGATCAAACTCCTTAGAATGCGAAAAACCAGCACGCAATGCGGTGCTGGTCGTTAAAGCCAAAGGGCGGTCACCCAGTTCGTTAACCCAAGCGAGTAGCGAACTATCGTGCGCGCCAGAAATGAGTTGGCGAGCATCTGCTGCAGCCCGGCCAGTGGAATCAGCGCGACCACGTACAGCACCAGAAAGAGGAACATGTAGCCCATCACCAGATTCAACAAGCCGCCGGTGATCAAGCTGGCCCGGTCGGCCTTGTGATACTTCAGGTCATGCACCCACAGTGCGCCAAAGCGCGTCACGAGCCAGCCAATCGCCAGTACGAGCAGAAACGCGATGCCGCGATAAAAGGCATCGTCCAGAGTAAGCCCGACCCGGTTAGAGAAAAACACAAAATGGCTGGTCTGCGTCGCTGATGGGTACGGCACCCAAAGTGACAGCAAGTTCGCCACCGGCCGGTAAAACAGCGTCGCCAGCCCCAAACTGACTAAGTAACCGCCGACGTGCACCAGCTGAAGCCACAGCCCCCGTTCAGCGCCTGCGTAGAAGAAATACGCGAGAAAGACGATGATTGCCAGACTAAGCATCCGCATCCTCCGTCTTTTGCGCAGCGGCCGCGGCCGCCACCTGGTCGGAGAGGACATTAAAGGCCAGCAGCACCGCAGCGTCTTCTTTGGTCATTTTCGGTGCCGCCTCGCGCAGCGCCGCCAAGCGCTGATTCAACAGGGCGGTCACCGCCTCAAAGTGGGCGGTCGTGCCCGGGCCAATAATCGTATATTCTTTTCCGTCAATCACGGCCTTGAATCGCCGCTTGCGCTCAGCCATTGTGGATCCCCTTCCGTCAAAAAACCGCGCCTCATCACTGCGGCGCGGTGTGGCGGCTATTCGCCGTCATCATCCTCATCGGCCAAGAAGGTGTTCAGCACCTCTTCGACCATGTCCCACTCGTCGTCGTCTTCGATCGGAAACAAATTTCCCGAACTGGCGTCGCCGTTTTCGTCTGGGGTGAATGAAAACGCCTGAATGTCGACTTCTTCATCGTCGCTGGCGCTTTCCGGATACAGCAGCACGTAGCTTTTGCCGTAGTCTTCCGAATCAAAGGTGAAAAGCACCTGATACAATTCTTCGTTGCCCTTGTCGTCGATCAGCGTGATCTGCTGCTGGTCGTCGCCCTCGTGCACATGGTTGTTTTCGTCTGCCATGATGGCCTCCTTATTAGCGGCTGTGAAGATCCAGGTAATTCTGCAAAATCAGCTGCGCCGCCAGTTTATCGATGACTTGTTTTTGACGTTTACGTGAGGCATCCGCCTCTTCGATCAGCATCCGACTCGCCTCGACCGTGGTCAGCCGCTCATCGGTGAAGGCCACCGGCAGGTTGAACCGGTCGGCCAGCATCTGGCCGTATGCCTTTGATTTCTCAACGCGCGGGCCTTCGGTGTTGTTCATGTTCTTCGGGAGCCCCACCACAAAGTTGGTCACCGAATACTGCGTGACCAACTCCGCAACGCGCGCGAGGCCAAATTCTTCCTTGTCTTCGTTGATGCGAATGATTTCAAGCCCCTGGGCCGTCCACCCTAAAGGATCGGAAATCGCGACCCCCACGGTGCGCGACCCGACGTCCAGGCCCATGTAACGCACTACTGTTTCTCCTTACCGAGGTAGTTGCGAACAAGCTCCTCGATGATCACGTCGCGTTCGTACTTCCGAATCAGATTCCGCGAGTCGTTGTACCGTGGAATGTAAGCCGGATCCCCCGAGATCAGGTAGCCAACGATCTGGTTGATCGGATTGTAGCCCTTTTCTTCCAGCGATTTGCTGACCGTCTCCAACGTCTCGTGGATGTTTTTCGGATTGTTATCCGGAAAATCAAAATGAACGGTTTGATCTAATGTGCCCATTTTCAACACCTCTATTCCTTCCAGCTAGCCTCTATTTTACTTGAAAGGCGCCTAAAGTACAATGTCGCGATCAGCACCAGCGGCCGGCGCCAGGCCGCAGCGGCTCCCGCTTCCCGTTAGCGGGTGCGTTACATTTTCATTGCAACCAAAAGCCGCGGTGCGTGTGCACCGCGGCTTGCAATGGCTCTTCGTCAAGTGAAGTTGAACATAATTTATGAGAGTATTTAGACCTTAATTGGTCTAGGTACTCTTTTTTTAAGCCGCCAGGTTGTGGGCTTTGGGATTAAACCAGACACGCTCAAGGAAAATACGGTTGATAAAGTTATCCCAGTTTTTATAACCATAGGCAGTGTTCTTGAT
>NZ_BOLT01000058.1:0-5333 GCF_016861805.1 Lacticaseibacillus sp. 53-4 | reverse complement strand
GTACTAACAAGAATAGGTCTTCATGGCCTTTTTGGTCTAGTCGTCAGGGTGTTGCACTTGAATTGTAAACTGGGGGAAAACGTTCTTAGGAATTAAGACGTTTAACTAGGTATTTTGAAAGGGGTTTTAAAGATGGCTTATACCCAGCTTGCTAAGGACATCGTCCAGGGCGTTGGTGGTCGTGACAATATTCAGTCGCTGACTCATTGTGTCACGCGCTTGCGATTTGTCTTGAAGGATGATGGTGCAGCAAATAAGGCAGCGTTGGAGAAATTAGACATTATTCAAGTTGTTCAACAGGGAGGCCAGTATCAGGTTGTTATTGGCCAAAATGTGACGCCAGTTTATAATGCTGTCATGGAAGATCTTGGTCATGATTTTGGCCAGTCAGCAGATTCTAAGGATAGCGTTACCGCAGGTAAACCAAAGAAGAAGAGTGATTATGTCTTTGACATGATTTCAGGCACTTTCGCCCCTATTATTCCAGCAATTATGGGTTCTGGTCTCTTGAAGGCCGCAGTTCAAATTCTAACAATGGTTGGCTGGCTAAATGCGAAGAGTGGCACATATGCGGTTCTTTCTGCCGCTGGCAACGCTGTATTTTACTTTTTGCCGATCATTTTGGGTGTTTCATTTGGGCTTAAGCTCAAAGTAAATCCGTACATCGCTGGGACAATTGGCGCAGCTTTGCTCGAGCCTAATATCATGAATTTAGTGATAGCGAACAAAAAAACAGTAGACATGTTTGGCCTGCACATTCCACTCATGAATTATTCGTCAACTGTTGTTCCGATTGTGTTAGCAGTTTTGATGTTGAAGCTCTTGGACATTGGTCTACAGAAAATTGTGCCAAAGAGTATGACCAGCATCTTAACCCCGATGCTTGAGTTAGCCATCACGGTTCCACTAACTATGATGATTTTTGGACCAATCGGCGTCACTCTGGGCAACTGGATCGCCGCCTTCTTTAGTTGGGCTATGGTCAAGAACGCAATCATTTCATGTGCGATTTTTGGAGCGGTCGGTATTATTATTGTTGCTTTTGGTTTACACTGGGCGGTCATTCCGATGGTTATTATGAATCTGGCAACAAAGGGCTGGGATCCGTTGCTGCCAACGGTCCAATCCACCGCATTTGCAGCTGCGGGTATTGCACTAGGTTTGGCAATCATTCATCGGAAGAATACTCGCGAGCGTCAGAATTCTTTCGCAGCTTTCACGTCCGCTTTTCTGGCAGGAATCACAGAGCCCGTTATTTACGGTGTCTATTTTAAATACAAGAGGACTTGGGTATACGCCGGAATTGCCGGCTTGCTGTCTGGCATCATAAACGGTCTGTTTTCGATTCGTGCAACAGTGATTGCGGGTGGCATCTTTACAATTCCGACATATCAGCCAGTCGGTCTCTATGCGGTTTCCATGTTGGTGGCATTTGTTGTTGCTCTTGGTCTAATGGTTACGCTAAGACTACCTGAAGAACAGGTTGTTGCTGTAGATGGACAAGACAAATCTCAATCCGTAAATGCCCAGGCAGCGGATACACCAACGACAGTGATGGCGCCTGTGGGAGGTAAGGTTATTTCTCTGGGAGAAGTGAAGGACGAAGTATTTGCTTCCGGCAAACTCGGGAAAGGCTTCGCTGTCGTGCCAGATAAGGATGATCTATACGCTCCTGTAAGTGGCACAGTCACGGCACTATACCCAACTCAACATGCTGTTGGGTTTACCTCTGATGGGGGCGCTGAAGTTCTCATTCATATCGGGATTGATACTGTTAAGCTAAATGGCAAGGGCTTCCACTTGAACCTCAAGCAGGGTCAGCACGTCAACCAGGGTGATCTATTGGGACATGCGGATTTTGATGCTATCCAGAAGCAAGGTTATGATGACACGGTGATTGTTGCACTCCTAAATTCTGGAGACTTTAACGATATTACAATAGACTTGCAGAATCAATCAGGAGATATTATGCGGATAGCACGTTAAGGGAGACGTATTGATGAAGATTCAAAGTATTATTAACGCAATTGAGTCGGCGACGGATCCGAATCATCGAATTCCAAGTACCACCATCGATCAGCTCATTATCGGAGATTCAGACCAGGATGCACATGGCATCGTGACATCCTTTATGGCCACGGTCGATGTTATCAATGCCGCCATTAGGCTTGGCGCGAATTTTATTATTACGCATGAGCCAACCTGGTTTGATGGTCATGATCGTGAATCACTTATGCAGGATGATTCGGTATATCAGGCGAAACGAGAGTTAATTGCCAAACATAACCTGGTAATCTACCGCTTCCATGATCATATGCATTTTGGCGGAGCTCACGACATGATTGTTGCAGGGGTCGCAAAGGAGTTAGGCTGGTCAGACTATTTATTGCCCGGTGACCCAGCCGGAAAAAATGTTCTTGAACGTGCAGAGACGCGATTTATGTTGCCAAAGACCACTTTAGCTGAAGTCCTTAATACAGTTCGTACACGATTGAAACTTGGTGGTGTTCGGTATATTGGTGACGTCAGTCAGCCAGTAGAAAACGTTGCAGCTCTAATCGGTGGCGCGACCCTGGGGTTGGGCGACGAATATAATCCAATCAAACAAATTCGTGACCAACGAATCGATCTAGTGATCAGTGGTGATATTGAAGAGTGGACTGTTCCAGCCTATATTCGAGATGCTAATAGGCTTGGTCATCCTTGCGCCATGTTGGTTATTGGCCATGAGCGAAGTGAGGAGTCTGGGATGAAGTGGTTGCCAGAATGGTTGGCTGACAAATTCAATCTTAAAGCCCAGTGGCTTGATGCTGGCGACCCATTTGAAAGAGTCTTATTTGAAACTACCAACAATAGTAAGTCGTTAAGGAGTAATTAAGCAATGAATTTTGGCTCAGTTGAGGCCGGTGGCACAAAGTTTGTGTGTGCTGTAGGTAACGAGCAAAACCAAGTTCTTGATTCTGTTCATTTTGCAACAACGAAACCAGACGAGACGTTAAGTAATGTCATTTCGTATTTTCGTATGCATCCGGTAGGGGCAATTGGATTAGCGAGTTTCGGACCGCTTGAGTTAAATCCGGCGCGTGCCCATTTCGGGTACATAACAGACACGCCTAAATCGGGATGGCGACAAACTGCCATCGCGCCAATTATCCATCAAGCGCTACATGTCCCTGTTTTCATCACAACTGACGTTAACGGTTCTGCTTTTGGTGAATATAAGGTTCGTCACCTCGATAAATCGGTAGCTTCGCTCGTATACTATACAGTTGGTACTGGAGTGGGTGCTGGAATTGTCCAAAATGGCAAATTCATAGGACGCTTAGGCCATCCAGAAATGGGACATGTCTTCGTCAAGAGGCATCCAGCCGATTTGAATTTTAAAGGCATATGCCCATTCCACGGAGACTGCCTAGAAGGCTTGATATCTGGTCCAAGTATTCAAGCACGTAAAGGTGTTCCCGGACAAAAGTTACAGTTAGAAGATCCGGTGTGGGAAGTAATCGGATACTACCTTTCGCAAGCCCTACTCCAAGTGACCTTAACTATACGCCCAGACAGTATTGTGATTGGTGGGGGCGTTGCAAGTCCTCAGTTGATTGCAAAGACAAGAGATTCATTTGCCAAGCTGCTAAATGGATATGTTCAGGTTCCACCGCTGGAGCAGTATATTTCCTTGCCGGAGGTAGCGCACAACGGCTCGGCAACTAGAGGTGATTTTAGTCTCGCAAAGATTGCGCTTTGCAGTGGCCAGCCTATTATTGCCTCCAGTGAAGTAGTTTAGCTGAACAGGCTCTTGCGAGAGGGACTAGCTAAACAACTTTTAATTAAGAGTAAGGCAGATGCTTGTTGGAGCGCCTAGTTCGTTAACGTGTTTGCTTTTTACGAAAAGCAGACACGTTTTTGTGTCGATCAGCACTTTACTCGAGGGATTGGAATCGTTGTATAATCCTTGGTCTGAGAGTAATCTGAAGGAAAAACGAGGCGCCGAAATGAAACTGAGTGACTACTACGACCGGTTCAAGCAAATGGGCCACGAGAAAACCATCGACCGTGGGGATGACCTGCTGCGCGAAGGGGATGTGGCGACGCAGCTGTACTTCGTGGAGCGAGGGGCGGTGCGGCTGTGGCACAACGACGACGGCCGCGATATCACCGTGCAGTTTTTCTTCGAAGGGCAGGTCGTGTCGTCGTTTGAGAGTTTTTATCTGCGCAAGCCTAGCCTGTTTTCAATCACGGCGATCGAGCCAACCACGGTGACAGTCGTGAATGGTGAGGCGCTGCGGCAGGCGCTGGAAAAAGAGCCGCAACTGATGGCGGTGTTCACCGATTATGTGTGCCACCGGTTCATCGATTACACGCAGTATTTTCTTAATCGCATTCAGGACTCGCCGGAAGCGCGCTACCAGGCGCTGCTGGCCAGCGACCCCGCACTGGTCAAGCGCGTGCCGAAGTACGAGCTGGCCTCGTATCTGGGTATCACGCCGGTGTCGCTGTCCCGCATTCGCAGCCGCGTCAAAAAATAATTGTGGAATTAACAATCGTTAATGCTGCGCTGTCCAAACCTCGTTATGCTTGCCTCATCAACATTTGGAGGCAAACAATATGACAAACACAGTAATCGTAACGAGTCACCCATATGATGGCAGCTTCTGCCACGCGCTGATGGCTTCGGCCAAAGCGGGTGCGGAAAAGGCGGGCAACACCGTCGATGTGATCGATCTGGAGGCGGACGGGTTTGACCCGGTCATGCACAGCAAGGACCTGATCGGTTTTCTGAAGCACAAGGCGCAGGATCCGCAGGCCATCGACTACATTGAACGCGTCAAGGCTGCCGACCACCTGATCCTGATCTTCCCGATTTGGTGGGAGCTGATGCCAGCGATGATGAAGGGCTTCATCGACAAGGTCGTCTTCCCTGGCGAGACGTTCAACTACACCAAAGGCGGCGTCGGCATGGCCTCGAACCTGCCGAAGCTCAAGTCGACCACCATCATGACCACGATGAACACCCCCAAGAGCCTGTACCGCTGGGTCTTTGGCAACGCGATTCAGCGCGCCTTGGTCCGCGGCACGTTCGTCAAAATGGGGCTCAAGCACGTGAAGTGGATGAGCTGCAACATGGTGAAAAAGAGTTCCGATGCGAAGCGCCAAGGCTGGCTCAAGCAGGCCAATGTCATCGGCGCCCGACAGTAATTGAATATACTCGTTAAAGGTCTGTCAAATCGCGCTGACAGGCTTTTTGCGTATTTTGATCCTGGATTATTCACCTCGGTATTGGGGACATGAAATCGCATCTGGCCGGTCTGAAAGCAACGTTTGGAGCGTTGCGA
>NZ_BOLT01000057.1:0-5418 GCF_016861805.1 Lacticaseibacillus sp. 53-4 | reverse complement strand
AGCGGCATAGGCTACAACCACTAAACACAGTCACTTTGATCTACGCTTAATTTCAACTTTGCACCAGAACCCTCAAAGGAACTCAAACTTAGGGTTGTACAGGCGTACCTTTGCGGTGAAGGAACATTCGATGAACTCGCAGACCGGTTTGGACTTCGTGCTTCGCAACAAGCTAAAAACTGGGTCAATAAGTCTGGGTCAATAAGTATAATAGGGACAAAACTTTGACGGCGTCGCCGTCCAGAAAGCAGGTCCCTACTATGAGCCGTAAGACGACCCTTGAAGAACGGATTGACGTGGTTGAGTATGTCACCAAACATAAGCATTCATATACGGAAGCAGCTGCACGTTTTCAAGTTTCATACCAACAAGCACTCTCTTGGGTCATCAAGGCCAAAAATGGTGGTTATGAGGCACTTGTAGATAACCGTGGCCATCATAAACAGGAAGCTGAACTAACTGAGCTCGATAAAGCAAAACTCGAAATTAGACGACTTAAAGCGGAACTTGCGGACAAAGAGCTTGTGGAGGCATTCGCAAAAAAATTGCTGGAACTTCAGCGCAGGGGGTGAACAAACAACGGCGACTGGCCTATTTCGCAATCAATGAAGTCAGTCTAGGAAAACGCGGTGCCATTTCAACACTATTGGCGACTGTTGGGGTAAGCCGACAGGCCTACTACAAAGGTCTGAAACGTCAAGGAACTGCTTGGGAGGCACGTAATCGTACGCTTAAGGAACGGGTACAGTACTGATTCGATTTTCATCATCAAGGGATTGGTGCAGGTAACCTTTTAGTTAACCTTCAACACGATTCGTTGATTGACTTCCCGGTGACGTTTAAGATGGTACGTCGAATCATGCAGGAATTAGGTCTGAGGTGTCAGGTTCGCGTCAAGAAGCGCAATCGGTGTCGAGAAAAAGAGCAGCACATTCAAGATAATGTCCTTAATCAGAACTTCACCGTTGATGGCCCTAACAAAGTTTGGTTAGCTGATTCAACGGAACTAACCTATGGCGTTAATGGTGAGCACAAAGTGCGCCTAAGTGGTGTTTTGGACCTCTACGGTCGCCGTATGTTGGCGTATCACCTGAGTCCCACTGAAACCTCAGAAGCTGAAATCGAGGTCTTCCGATGTGCCTTTGAGGTCACTGATAACGCTCATCCGTTGGTCCATACGGACCGTGGTTCAGCTTTTACTTCGGGATCCTTCAATAATTTTCTCGGCCGCCATAACGTCAAGCGCAGTATGTCATTACCGGGAACACCATACGACAACGCACCGATAGAACGTTGGTGGAACGAGTTCAAATTACGGTGGATGGATCGCCATCCACTTGTGAAAACATATGAAGAGCTTATGCGGTTTGTTGAAGAAGAAATTGAATACTTTAACCATTACAACCGTTCGGCACAAAGAAACGGCCTCACCCCAGATGAATACTGGAATGAGGTCGCTTAGAAGCAGACAAAACTTTATATTATTTCATCTGTCAACTTGACAGGGCCTAGTGCACTCAACGGGGCTTTCATCAATCGAGGTGCCATGCTTCGTCTTATTGGTGCGAGCAATGGGAATGGTTGCGTTTAATTCGCAAGCTGGGTTTGCGCGGTAAGTCGTGGGTTCGGAGTTCGAATCTACCGGCCTCAATATCCTGGTAAACCGTTGATGTTGAAGGAACGCGCAGACGCAGCGGCACAGGCAGCGTAGAACTTGGGATTCTTCTCAAGCATCGTTTTGGGACGACAACGCTCCCGCCTGAGAGTGCAAATGAGCTGCTGTATCAGCGAAGTAAATCAACGCCACCTTATGTCCGGAGACCCGCTGTAGGACGGAGCCAAGAATAACCTCCCGCGAAATAGTACTACGCGAGCGGTTGAGTTCGCGGACAATTCGTGCTTTGGAGAAACCCTGATTGAGCAGAATTTGATAGTTGTTGTAAGCCTTAGAGATGGTACGCTTGATGTTGGTCATAATATGCCTTTCTTATGTGCTTGGTTGCTTATAAGAATAGGTTATCATGGACTTTTTGGTCTAGTTACTTATGTGTTGCACTTAGATTGTAAACGCGGGGGACTGAAGGTGAGCGAGAGTCAGTTCATTGAGCTTGAAAATGCCTTACTTGATGCCTTCTGGTAAGGAGATGAACAAATCTCCGACGACGAGTCGGTGAAAAATCGGAGTCAGATTGATTAACCGACTCTTGGAAGAGGACGATGAAGAAGCGTAGGCGATGGCGGTGCCCACTGGTCAAGTGGTAAGGTGTCAGCACAAGGTGGTAAGAAGTTTGGCAGAGGTGGTAAATTCGGATGGCCCCCTTCACGGGGCCGACTTAAGATCGGCATGGCAACCTGGAAATTTTTAAGGCCAATTGAGAGTCACTTCTCATTGTTGTTTTCATTTCTCCAACCGCAACTTGTTTCGCTATCAGGAAAATGGGGACCTGTGGTATACATCTACATACCGAGTTCCGTAGAGAGGTAAGAGCGGAGTACAAAAATACCACCAAGGCACGGAACCCAGGCGGCATACCATAGTAGCATATGTTTAGTATTTTCAGCTAAGTTAGAGATTAGAAGAAATGTTTAGAATCGAGAAAGCTAATCAAGGTGAGGCAATATGTTTGTGTAGAGAAAATCTTTAAGATCATCTACAGATAGTACACCCTGGCCGTTTGCAATCCACATGTAGTGATTTTGCTCATGGCCTTGGAACCAGAAGTAGATTTCTCGATTTCGCCTAGGATCGCGCGTTATGTCACCGACATAAATGAGTAAGAAGGGCAGAAAACCATCGGTAATGCCACTTGCAGATTTTTCGGTATCCAGAATGCCCGGTGAGAAGTGCTTTAGGCCTCTCTCATGGGCATTGCCTCTTCCTGCAGATGGAGTCTTGCCTTCTACCCACCCGTCTTGGCGTTTTAGCTCAATGAATATCTTTTTATGAGTGAACTTATTTTCAATCGAATTATCGGGTACCCAACCCCAATGCACGTTACTGATTACGGTCGGACCAGGATCGTAGATCTTGTCCTCGATATCTTCTGGAAGTTTAAGATCAGAATAGACATTTTTGAAGTCTCTAATCTGTTCATTTACTTGGTATACATCTGATGGCAGAATTTGTCGGAGAACTTCTGTAAGGGTGTATTCCGTATTTTTTGCTTTTGCTCCACTATTGGTTTGCCAGTTACCACGAAGCCTTAGATTACTAGATGCCATTTTTATTGCTCCTCTAGTAGCTCAGGCACGGTTGTATCGAGCGCATTTGCAATTTTGACCATTGTTTTAAGCGAAGGATTTTTTAGCCCCCGCTCAAGATCACTGATGTACGTTTGATGTAAGCCAGACGCCTCTGCCAGCTGTTCCTGAGACATATTCAGATTTTTTCGTCTTTTCTTGGTATTATTACTAAATACTTTTAGTACTTCCATGGTGTATAGTTTAAGATAAACGTTAGGCTCTAGACACAGACTATATTGTATATTTTATAATGAGAGGTTGAGTTCCATTGAGTAGTGACGTAACGGCGTATAAGTTTTATGATAAAGATGCTAAAGAGAGAACGAAGATTAATGTTCTGGAAGACTTGTTTCCAAGATTTCCCCGAGATAAATATTCTGTAATATATGCTGATCCGCCGTGGGATTATGGCGGTAAGATGCAGTTCGATAAGAGTAGTATGGGCAAGGAGAGCTTTAATCCTAATGGCAGAAAAGTCTTTATTAGTTCTGCCTCATTCAAATATCCGACAGTAAAACTTCGGGATTTGAAGAAGCTTTCAGTTGCTTCTATTGCAGAAGATGATGCTCTGTTATTTATGTGGACAACAGGTCCGCAATTAGCAAACGCCATTGAGCTCGGAACTGCTTGGGGATTTGACTATAAGACAGTCGGGTTTGTGTGGGATAAGATGAATCATAATCCAGGTCAATATACGCTATCACAGACGGAACAAGTTTTAATTTTTAAGCGAGGAAGAATACCAAAGCCAAGAGGAGCGCGTAATGTGCGCCAGTTCTTGCAAGTCCCGAGAGGGAAACATAGCCAAAAGCCAGATGAAGTAGCAGATCGAATTTCTGAGATGTTCCCGACGCAAAAGAAAATCGAGTTATTTTCTCGTAGAGAGCGAACAGGTTGGGATACCTGGGGGTTGGACGTCATGGATGAAGAGACTTACGTCAGCCAAAAGGACTTGAAAAATTCTTCCCAAGAATCTCTTTTTTAGGTAATAAGCCTGCCAATTAAGACGCGCCACAAATACTCATAAAGACTTCTTCGAGACAAAGTGCAGATTGCACGTTATTTCGAAGAAGTTTTTTCGCGTAGAAGAGCAAGGTTATGAATTAGTTGGCACAATGTGTCTCACAACTTAAAAGTATTGACACTGACACCATGTGCCCGCTACAATAGGCCTGAATGAGTCTCATATATTGGTATCAAAACGAGAGGGCGAAAATCATGGCCAAGGTAGCAAAAACGGACGAATCAGTATCAGATACAAACCAAAATCAGGCCGGCCACATTTACGGTTACGCCCGAGTCAGCACCTTGGCTCAAAGTCTAGATGAGCAGATTTCGGAACTCCATCTCTTGGGTGCCCAAACCGTGTACGCAGAGAAGTACACCGGTACGACGGTCGAGCGTCCCGAATTTCAAAAAGTGCTCGCCGTTCTCCAACCAGGCGACACTTTGATTGTTGCTAAGATGGATCGGCTGGCTCGCACGCTGAAGGGTGCGCTCGAGGTGATGGATCAGCTTCAGGTCAAAGGGGTATCACTCCGAATCGGAAACATCGGCACGTTTGAGACTGACCGCGAAGGCAGACTGACCCCGATGGCTAAGATGATGAGGACCATGATGCTCGCTTTTGCTGAGTACGAGCGCGATATGATCGTCGAGCGGACTCAGACCGGTCGCGCATATGCACGCAAGCATGTGCCTGACTATAAGGAAGGCCGCAAGCCGGTGATCAACGGTAGGCGGCTCGAACAGATGCTGGAATACTACGATACCCATACGGTTAAAGAAACCGTCTCTGCGTTCAATATTTCGAAGGCCACTTTGATGCGAAGGGTGGCTGAGCGAAAAGCACAGCAGATTTCAAGAACAAGTTAGCCAACCAACCCGCAATGACATTGCATGGTAAGTTGTTCAGTCTCCTTGGAGCTTTTGCTTGCTCAGAACAGCGGTGATCATGGCTGACTTGATTTCAGAACGCAGGGAGGAACCTTTACCTCCTCTGAACGAAAATGTGGCAAGTAAAGAGGAACCGAACATTGTATTCTTTGACGGATACTGTGTTGGGTTCCTTATTTGTGGTGCTTGTTTCATAGTGGTGTTTGAGGGTTCTGGTGCAAAGTTGAAATTAAGCGTAGATCAAAGTGACTGTGTTTAGTGGTTGTAGCCTATGCCGCT
>NZ_BOLT01000056.1:0-5874 GCF_016861805.1 Lacticaseibacillus sp. 53-4 | reverse complement strand
TTCGTCGACTCAACCTTAGCATATAGGCGCACCCAATGGGTGAAACACCAAAGCAGCGCAGTCCCGTGTGAATCGTGAGATTGCGCTGCTTTTTTGAAATTCTATGAATAATCCAGGTAGTATTGTCATTGGTTAAAAGTTTACTTGAGAGGAGGTTAAAAATGTGACGAGGATGACAGCTAAAGTGGCGAGAACTGGACATTTGTTCGCGGTCTTATTGATTTTGATGAGTATGTTAACAGGCTTAGTGACAAGTGGCAGTTCAGTTGTGACAGCCACTGCTAACATTCGCCCAACCTATAAAACTAATGCTAATGGTACCTATCCAGAAAATTCGTGGCAGGTCACGGGACAACAAAATGTGATCAATCAACGCGGCGGGGATCAAGTTTCAGGGTGGGATAACAATACAACATGGGATGGTGATGCGACTAATACCACGAATTCTTACCTAAAATTTGGTGATCCCAATAATCCGGATTATCAGATTCGAAAATATGCTAAAGAGACGAATACCCCCGGATTGTACGACGTTTATTTGAACGTTAAAGGCAATACACAGCAAAACGTGAAGCCTGTAGATATTGTCTTAGTTGTTGATATGTCTGGGTCAATGGAGTCAAACGGACGTCACACGAATCGAGCCGGTGCTGTTCGTACAGGTGTTAAGAATTTCTTGACATCTATTCAAAACGCCGGTCTGGGTAATTACGTCAATGTTGGTTTAATTGGGTTTTCTAGTCCTGGTTATATCGGTGACGAATCGGGTTATATTAGTGTCAAATTAGGCAAAGCAGGTAATGCCAGCCAGCAACAAGCGATTAATGGTGCATTGAGTCCAAGGTTTCAAGGGGGTACGTATACGCAGATTGGTTTGCGGCAAGGATCAGCCATGCTGAATGCGGACACCAGTGGCAATAAAAAAATGATGATTTTGTTAACTGATGGCGTGCCGACTTTTTCTAACAAGGTGATAAATTCAGAGTGGATAAATGGCACATTGTATGGCATTAATTTTGGATCCAGAAGAGATGAACCCAGCGATACCGCACAACTTCGATTGCCGTACACCGATAGTTCAGGTAATATCATACATGATACTTGGCCCGCAACATTAGGTGAGGCTAAGAAGGCAAAAGATAGCGGTAATGAGGTGCACGCTTTAGGCATTCAACTGGCTGACGACCGCGACTACATGACAAAAGAAAAAATACGCCAAAACATGCAACTTATTACCAATTCACCGGATTTATACGAAGATGCTGATAGTGCCGACGCTGTTGAGGCTTATTTGAACAATCAGGCAAAGGATATTATCAAAAATTTTAATACTGTCACCGATGGCACGATCACAGACCCGATTGGTACGCAATTTCAATATGCAAACAACCAGGCGACCGTTACGAGTGTCGGCAAGCAAACTGTGCCAGCAAGTGAGTTGCCAAGTGCGGCGATCCAAGATGGTCAATTGACGGTGAATCACATGAACTTGGGTCAGGATCAGGAAGTTCAAATCCATTATCAAGTCCGGATCAAAACAGAGGATGCTGGCTTCAAGCCTGATTTTTGGTACCAAATGAATGGTGAAACATTGTTGACACCAAAAGCGGGCGCTGCCGCTGTTGACTTTGGGATTCCTTCAGGCAGGGCACCAGCAACTACAGTTTATGTGCAGAAGCAATGGCGCCAGTTAAGCAATCAATCGTTACCGGATACGCTCAACGTCACGGTGCAGCGAAAAGTGGCTGACGGTTCGCTTGATCCAAATTGGCAGCAGACCTTAGTCCTTAAAAAAACTGATAACTGGAAAGCTAGCTTTACGGCACCTGCGTATAACAATCAGGGTCAAAGTTTTTCATATGTCGTTAAGAGTGAAGATGCCTCGGGAATTGATTTGAGTTCGTTTATCAGTTCTCAAAATATGGATCAGCAAACAGCAACGTTGACTTTGACAAATCAGCAGTATGGTTTTCAATTTCAGAAAAAAACAACCGATGGTACTGATTTATCAGCAGATCAGTTGAAGGCCATGCAGTTTAACTTAACCCAGTACAGCGATAACAGTTTTCAGCAGGTATCCAAAACCAACGCCATCACGTCAACGGATCTGCAGGCACTAGCGCCGGGGTATTACGGTATTCAGGAAGCTGCAGCACCTACAGGTTATCAACTTGATGGGACAACGTATCTTTTTCAGCTAACGTCTGATGGGCAATGGCAATACCATGGCACAAAGGACAATGTGACACTAGGGAGTGTTATTAATGGCCAGCAGACTTTGAATCCTGTTGGTGATAAGTCAGATGATTTTACGGTGACCGGAAATCACCAGCAAATTCTGACGCTAACGAAATACGATGAACCAAAGCCATCCATGACTTTGCGGGTCATCAAACAGGATAATCAAAGCCAATATCTTGCAGGTGCAGCGTTCACCCTGCAACCAAGTGCTGGGGAAGCTGAGACGATAACATCATCGGCGACATCTGAGGGACAAGCGTTTGCGACAAAGTTAATTGCAGATGGTACCTATACGATGTCAGAAACAAAAGCACCAGATGGCTATCAAAGCAATCCTGCCAAGATTGCCATTCAGGTAGCTACGACTGGTAAAGGGGCAACCGTCACGATTGACGGTGAGGCATTGAAGCCGGGCGAAAGTAAGAACGGATACACATTAGCGATTGATGGCAGCACGATCACTTTGCAGGCGATTAATCAGCCACTTGCAATTTTGCCGCATACAGGTGGTCAGGGCTATCAGCGATTGCTTGGTATCGCACTGGGATTGATCAGCGCAGCGTTCCTTTTATTACTGGTTGTTTTGATAAAACGACGGGTGGTGAAGCAACATGACTAAATCCTTCCGTCCGTTAGTGATTTTGACCTTTTGCTTGGCACTACTAGTCAGTTTGGCAACGACAACGTTGCAGCAGACACAGGCGGCAACTGTGCCGACCACTGTTGATGTTGTGTTGCATAAGCTGTTGTTTAAAGATACCTTGCCAACTCAACAAGCAAATAACGGGACAACAAAACCCGACTTTTCGCAGGCAGATGTGCCGTTAAACGGTGTGACGTTCACAGTTTATGACGTGACCGCTGACTTTTGGCAGCTTGTCTCCAAAAATGGCGGTGCGATTGAAGCAGCACAAACGACGTTGAGTCAAGATAGCTATCAGCCTGCTAGCTCCAGCCTTATCGCACAGGTTGTGACGGCTGGTCAGGGAGAAGCGTACTTTGGCGATTTACCACTCCGACAGGGGCAGCATGCTGCGGTTTATCTTTTTAAAGAAACGGCGGCACCTAAGAATATTGAAGCCAGTCAGAATCTTGTGGTTGTCATGTCAAGCAACCTTCAACATGGGAATCAATCACGCATTGATTTATTTCCTAAGAACAAAATGGTAAGTCGTCACACCGACGTCCCCAAAAAAGTCCCAAAGAAAACACATCAATTGTTGCCACAAACGGGTGATACAGTTGCAGCTTGGCTTTCAACGCTCGGGTTGATAATCTTCGCGACAGTACTTGCTTTTAACATAAAAAGCCAAAAAATTAATAAGTGGGAGAGATAAGAATGAAAAAGACAATTGCCAAAAAAGTGCTGACATTAACCAGCACGATCCTAATGACATTACTGATGGTTCTCGGGTTTAATGTCACTCGGGTTCAAGCAGATACGAATGATCCGACAACACAAAACGTTGTCCTTACTAAATACGGGTTTGAAAAAGATGTTACTGCCATTGATCGTGCGACTGATCAGACCTGGGACGGCGGCGGTGCTAAGCGCTTACAAGGCGTTGATTTCACCGTTTACAACGTGACAGCCAATTATTGGGCATCGCCTAAGGATTATAAAGGTAGTTTTGATAGTGCTCCGGTTGCCGCAACCGGAACGACTAATGACCAAGGAGAACTAGCCGAAGCATTACCGACCCAATCAAAAGATGCCAGCGGTAAGACTCGTGCTGCTGTCTATCTTTTCCATGAAACCAATCCGCGAGCTGGTTATAACACGTCTGCCGATTTCTGGTTAACCTTACCAGCCAAGGCAGCAGCCGACGGGAATGTCTATGTCTACCCAAAGAATGTTCAAAAGACCACCTATGAGCGCACTTTTGTTAAGAAAGATGCTGAGACTAAAGAAGTGCTTGAAGGAGCCGGCTTTAAGATTAGCAATAGTGATGGCAAGTTTTTGAAGTTGACAGATAAAGATGGTCAAAACGTCAGCATCGGCGAAGGATTTATCGATGTATTGGCCAATAACTATCGATTGACGTGGGTTGCTGAAAGCGATGCTACTGTTTTCACGTCTGATAAGAGCGGTAAGTTTGGCTTAAATGGATTTGCTGATAACACCACAACTTACACGGCAGTTGAAACAAAAGTGCCGGATGGTTATGATGCTGCTGCCAATACAGACTTTAAAGCTGATAATTCGTCTAGCGACATTCTAGATGCACCAAGCGGTATTCTGCCACACACTGGTGGTACTGGCACAGTCATTTTTGCGATTTTGGGCGTTGCCTTAATTGCATTTGGAGCAGTTGCCTATCGCAAGCGCCGCAATGGTTTCTAAAAAGTTAATAAGATAAATGAGTCAAGCAAGAGCGTCGATGGCGCTCTTGTTTTGATATGGCGAGGTAATCAGAGTGACAAAACGGACACGTCGACCTTTAGGCTTGATTGATATTGTGATTGGATGCCTTCTTTTAGCGGGTTTTGGTGTTTTATGCTATCCATTTGCAAGTGATGCTTACGTTTCTTACCAAAATCAGCAAGTCATCGACAGGTATCGACAACAAGAAGCACGGAAGAATCAGATGGTGTTGCGGCGGGAATATAACGACTATCAGCAAAAAAATAAACAGTTGGCAGCAAGTCAGCAAGTGCCCGGCGTTGCCAGTTTTAATCATGCCGTTAATGATCAAGGAACCGCAAAAACAGAGGCCAAACGCAATCAACAAATCTTGACTCGTCAGACAGTTGCTCAGTTGACGATTCCCAAAATTGGCCTTAGTCTGCCGGTTTTTAATCATACAAGCGATTGGCTTCTACAATTTGGCGCCTGTTTATTGGATGGTACAAGTTATCCAACTGGTGGTAAAAATACCCATGCTGTCATTTCAGCGCATCGTGGTGTGCCAAACGCTGAACTTTTTACCCGAGTACCAGCGTTAAAAAAAGGCGACAAGTTTTTTATTAGCATAGGCAATCATAAATTGGCTTACCAAGTCTTTAAGCGCCAGGTTATTGAGCCAAGTGATACCCGGCAGCTAAGAATTGTGCCGGGACAGGATCTTGTGACCTTAATGACCTGCACGCCTTATATGATTAATTCTCATCGATTGTTGATAACGGGTCGCCGAATTCCTTACGTTAAGGCAGATGACGAGGCCTCAAGTTGGGCGGTTTGGTGGAACAAATTAAAGCTAATAGTCGCACTTTTAGGCGCGGTGATCATTTTAGGCGTGATCGGTTTCGTAATGCGCAGTTTGATGCTTGGCCGAAAGCATTATTTGCTGGAAGTACCGGCTGAAGCCACACAGGTCGTGGTGAAACGAGGTCGACATATACATTCTTTTAAATCAGATCAAACTGGGGTGACTGACATCAGCCTGCCTGGGAATCATTATCGAGTCGTAATTGTCACGCCACTTGGCCAGACTAAGTATAAGGCTTATGTCAAAAAAGTTCGGGATAAAAGCTTTCAATTAAAAGAAGATCATTAGGATCTCAAAATTTGTCTAATATCTTTTTGGGTCCTCAATTTTCAAGTCAAGTGCAACGATGATAACGAATCCTTGATAGTGGTCTAGGTTGTTAAGCCATGCGTCGGTAGTAATCGCATGGTCGAAGATAGTTCAG
>NZ_BOLT01000055.1:0-5920 GCF_016861805.1 Lacticaseibacillus sp. 53-4 | reverse complement strand
ACCGACGCATGGCTTAACAACCTAGACCACTATCAAGGATTCGTTATCATCGTTGCACTTGACTTGAAAATTGAGGAAAGTAAATTGGAACAAGAATTTTTAAAGCGCCGCGGTTAGCATCGCCCTCGAAAATTTGCTGACTGCGATCGGTAGAATAGTAGTAGACACCATCATCACCGTTTAGAATATGTTTAATTTCGTGGGCAGCTTGAAAGGGAATTTCCCGCTTATTAGGCCAGTTTCGGTTGAGAACGTAACTCTTAGACTCCGAATCTGCGCGCGGCTTTGTCCATGGCTTTAAATCTAGCCATTGCCAACTGACACCGTGATCCATCCCCCAGTTCACGACACGGGACAGCATTTCGCCTGAATCCATCCAATCACTTCCCCTTACGAGCTTTTTTTGCGCGCTCAAACGCGGCTTTGATTAAGTCCCAATCATCGGGATCAATTCCGTCGGCGTCGTAAAGTTCACCTTGATAGGCGAAAGTGTTGGATTTTGAGAGATCGACTACAGATTTCGTCCCGGATTTTGGCGCTGGCTCCGGGTTGTCTGTGTTACCGAGTAGGTAGTCCACGGAAACGTGGAGGACGTCTGCAACGGCTTGGAGCCGGCTTGCAGAAGGCTCGTTATATTTCCATTTATAGATCGCTTTTTCGTTCATGCCAGCTTTGATGGACGTATCCGTTAAGGATAGTCCTTGCTTTTTTGCAGTTTCTTTTACGCGTTCAAACGTTGTCATATCAAGGAATCCTCCATACGTGAATGTAATTATTCGCAAATACAGGTAAGACCTTCTTGACACAAGTATCTAATACGGATAGACTGATACTCGTACCAAGTTGTTAAACAGAGTATATAAAAACCGTGTCAACGTCCGGAGCCGCCAAGCAAGGAACAGACAGGTGAATCTAGCGTTTTGTACGCTTGTTTATGTGTGCAATTGTAGTGCCAAATACAGACAACGTCAATAGAGCTTAACAGCTAAATACACAAATACAGGTAGAAAGCGAGGTGAAAACAAATGAAGACTGAAATCGTTTCAGTACCACTTACGGATTTGAGCGAGGATGAGACCATCAAATCATTAGTCCCAGAGATGACGACAGATGAATGGGGGAAGTTCTTGGAGAGCTGTAAAAAGTCTGGTATCCGCCAGCCCATCGACGTTCGTGATGACGGTGTTGTGTTAGATGGCCGCCATCGCTATCGTGCCGCCAAGCTTTTAATGCTCAATACCATCAACGTAATCTATCACAAGCTTAATCAGGAGCAGTCAATTGAGTTTGTCCGTGACACAGCGATTGAACGCCGAAATCTCACGATAGCGCAGCGTGTGGACATTGTGTTACGAAGTGAGGAACTGGTTAAAGGCATCGAACAGAAAGCCAAAGCAAAACAGATTTCCAGTTTGCAACATCAATCCTCGTTTGGGCCCACGGGCCCAAACGAGAAGCCTATTCAAACTGACGTGGCCCTTAGCAAGCTGGCGAATACATCGCCAACTACAATCAAGCGCATGAAGAAGATTAAAAAGGTTGATCCAGAAACCTATGAACATGTTGTAGCAGGCGAAATTTCAGCACACACGGTATATGACCGAATCAACAAAGAAATTAAGTCCGGCAAAAAAGCTACTGATAAGTTGGCAGAAGCTAAAAAAACAACCCCTAAAATTGTCAAACCTAATCACGATGCCGAAATCTTGGAAGCCTGCGTGTCACCAGTATTGAACATGATTGGTGCGGTTGCCGACCTCAAAAAGCTTTGGGGCGACCAGGCTGTTGAGGATGCCATCAAAATAATCCAGGAATCAGTATGTCAACATGTTTTTGGCGGTGCTGGCGTTAATCTGTGAAGCATTTGCGACAAATTTTGAAGCAGTTGGTGCGATGTACTTGATTATTTTGGCCTTCTTTTCGATTATGATGATTTGCATTCGGCGAGTTTCGTGGTGTGGAGGGGTGCTAACCCTTTTGCAATGGGTTATTGCTATTGCAAATGTGATTTTTGCTTTGACTTGTCCAGGTAATTGGACGCGAAATAGCCAGCAAGTGTTTGTTTGGATGAAAGATTTTGTATCCATGACACCAGTTGACAAACTAGTCTTAGGGGTCAATACAACAGTACTTCAACTGATTTCAACGAATCTACTTTTTACAATTTTTACGATTGTCTTAATTGGCTACGCGTATTTGCAAGGCGGTCGTCAACATCCTATGATGTTGGGATTAGCATCGCTACCTGTTGCCAGTGTTCTGACAGTGCGTTTAGCGCCGATCCTTTTCCCGATGCTTTCACCATTGATTAAGAACTTTGCTACCACGACACGACTCAACAGTGTTAACTTTTACAGTCCAAGTAGCTATGGCTTATTTATTTGGAGTATGCTCATTATTACAAGCAGTGTGATTGTCATCATTGCTCAGTCGAGGACGTTGATTGAAGGGGGATTGCTTGCTAGCACTTTGGGGGCAGGTATCGTCAGTCGTGTGTTGATGGGCTTTTCACCGACTATCCTTGCCTCTGGCGCACGAACCTTTATCTTTTTAGATTTCGCCCTGATTTATTGTGTTTTGAAAATGATTCGCATGCTGGATGTGGTCGAGTCTGATTCGCGTTACCGCGTATATGGCCAGTATAGCTTGGCGGCGGTGACTCTAGTTGTGGTACTGGGTAATATCCTTTCAATTGGGATTGTTTGATTGTCAAGAGGGGAAACGATGGCAATAACAGATTGAAAGTTGAATTTAGGCTAGATTTGAATTGAAAGAGGTGTTTCATGATAACAATATTTAAGCGTGTCAAGCAAGCGTTAGTTGCCAAGCGGTTGTGGGATATCTTGACTTATATTTTCTTTGGTGGCCTTACTACAGTCATTAATATTGTTGTCTTTGGTTTGAGCACCCGAGTTGGGCTCAATTGGCAGATTGCGAATTTTATAGCGTGGCTATTATCGGTTCTGTTTGCGTTTGTCACGAATAAATTATGGGTGTTCAACTCGCATACTGAAAACTTCACGGCGTTACTTTGGGAATTCATCAAATTCATGTTTGCCCGAGTGGTTTCGCTTGGCATCGATTATGCCTGCATGTTTTTGTTTATCAATGCCATTGGTTGGTCGAGTATGGTGGCTAAGATTTTAACACAAATTGTGATTATTGTGGCGAACTATGCTTTTTCCAAATTCATCATCTTTCGTCATAAGCCCAGTGATCGTGCTTGATGGCTTGCGATTACACTGGCAATAAAAAATAGGCTTTGTTATGACTCCTCAATTTTCAAGTCAAGTGCAACGATGATAACGAATCCTTGATAGTGGTCTAGGTTGTTAAGCCATGCGTCGGTAGTAATCGCATGGTCGAAGATAGTTCAGAATACGTCTGGGACGATGGTTCAGTGCTGATTGGACTGCTTGGATCTCAACCAGCGTAACGTCCCTGAGAGACTTTCCCTTCGGGAAGTACTCCCTGAGTAGTCCGTTGGTGTTCTCGTTAGTGCCGCGCTCCCAAGGCGAGTATGGATGAGCAAAATAGATCTGGGTTCCAACAATCTCTGATAACTTGGCAAACTCGGAACCATTGTCAAACGTGATACTCTCAAACTCCTTGGCACCGTAGTCGTCGATCGTGTCCTGCAAAGCTTTAAGGCAGGTGCCCGCATGATAGTCAGGAATCTTGACGATGATTTCAGTCCGGCTGTACCGTTCTGTGAGCGTCATTAATGCTGGCTCATCAGCTGAGCGAATACCTTTGACCAAGTCGCCTTCCCAATGTCCCACGCCTGTGCGGTCATTCACGGCCGCAGGACGCAACTCGATTGAGTCGCCGTATATCTTCTTGTTCTTGCGCTTATGGGCGTTCTTATCACCTTTGACCCGGCGTCGTAGCTTCTTAGGCAACGCCATGTTGTCTAGCTTAAGCAGCCCGGCATCGATGTAGCGATACACGGTGGTCGTTGAAGGACAGGACTTACCCTGGTCGCGGTAGAAGTGTACGAAGCTGTCAACGCTATGTACGCGGGGCTTACGAGTAAGCTCCTTAGTAAGAGCCTTAAAGAACGTACGGCTAGTTTTGAGAAAGGCGTGGTGTCCCGTCCTGTCACGTTTCTGGGCGTGTAGTGTTTGAGCCGTTTCCGCAAGATAGACTTGGTGCGAATGGTGCTTTGAATCGAGCTGAGCTACCGCTCCGCGTGTGATCTCTCGTGAGATTGTCGACTTATTGCAATGGAGCACCAGCGCAATCTCGGTCATAGTCTTGCCGGCAGCCCGGAGGGCCTGAATCGTAGCTCGGTCGCCAAGATTAAGTTGTTGGTAGTGCTTGTGGGTGCTAATCTGGGAGTGGGTCATGAAGATTCCTGCTTTCTTGTTTAGCTAGCACTAACAAGAATAGGTCTTCATGGCCTTTCTGGTCTAGTCGTCAGGGTGTTGCACTTGAATTGTAAACTGGGGGCTTTGTTATGACTCAAAATCGAGTGATGACAAAGCCCGTTTTATTTGATTTCATTGACGATGTAAATCGGTCGATTCTTGATTTCCAGATAGATTTTGCCGATATACTTACCTAAAATTCCAGTGCCGAATAGTTGCAATCCGCCAATCAAAAGCAGAATACATACCATTGATGGCCAACCAGCAACTGAGCCGCCCCAAAACAAGGCGCGCACGACAATGAAAATCATCGCGAGGATCGATAAAACGCAGCTGGTAATGCCTAACCACGATACCACTGTCAACGGGACATCAGAGAAGTCGATGATCCCGTCTAAAGAATATTGAAATAAACTGCTGAAACTCCAAGAGGTTTGGCCGTGTTCGCGCTCAACATTTTGATAAGGCAAATATTTGGATTTGAAGCCGATCCAGCCGAAGATCCCTTTAGAGAAGCGGTTGCGTTCACTTAACGATAACACCGCATTGACATATTTAGGCGTCATTACCCGAAAGTCTCGGGCGCCGGGCACGATGTTAGTTTTGGAGATTTTGTTGATGACTTTGTAGAACATGTTGGAGAAGAAGCTTCGCAAAGCAGGCTCGCCAGTGCGATCCATGCGCGCGGCGCCAACCATTTCGTAACCTTCACGAATGCCAGCTAACATGTCTTTGAGCATCGCTGGCGGGTCTTGTAAATCGGCGTCCATGATGGTGTAAAGGTCGGCTTTAGCATTTTGAAGACCAGCATACATGCCAGCTTCTTTGCCAAAGCCGCGTGAGAAGTCGATGTAGTGGACATCAGGGTCAGTGAGTTGCAGTTGTTGAATTTCGGCTAAGGTGCGGTCGACAGAGCCGTCGTTAATGTACCAAAAAATCGGTTTGTAATCCGGCAGTTCAGCGAACGTTTTCTGCACCGCTTGATAGAACAACGGCACGTTTTCTTCTTCGTTATGACACGGGATGATGATGGCAAGCGATTGGGTCAAAATACTGCCTCCAAGCAGGTGAATTGTGGGTGACGCGCTTAAATTGGGGCGAAGTCATATAATATAAGGGTACACTGAACTTGCTTTTGATACTAGCTCATAGTTAAATCCGGTTCAATCAGCCAAGCAGTATGCGTAAACGATTTAACATCCGATTTGGTTAATCCTTGTATGACCTCGCAAAGCCTATCTACTACTTTTTCTAAGGTTTGAAATACGCGATTAACGAATCCTCGACGCCGAAATTCTCGCCAAATTCTTTCAATCGGGTTCATCTCAGGCGTATAGGGTGGAATGTATAGCATCTCGATATTCGCAGG
This sequence comes from Lacticaseibacillus sp. 53-4, assembly GCF_016861805.1. Classification (NCBI taxonomy): domain Bacteria; kingdom Bacillati; phylum Bacillota; class Bacilli; order Lactobacillales; family Lactobacillaceae; genus Lacticaseibacillus; species Lacticaseibacillus sp. 53-4. The sequence goes on along the minus strand of NZ_BOLT01000055.1, from coordinate 181 downwards.
AATAAACAGCGCCCGCGCTTTATGCCACACCGCATTGTCGCAAATCAGGATGATCATCTTGTCTGGGTACTGATCAGATAACTGTTGTAAAAATAGATTCATGCCGCGCATTTTAGAATCAAGTTAGCCACTGTCTCAAAATTTTTTGGACAATAAAAAACATCAAGAACAGATATCCTGT
>NZ_BOLT01000054.1:0-6281 GCF_016861805.1 Lacticaseibacillus sp. 53-4 | reverse complement strand
AACTTTCATTGAAAAGCCCTATCACATTTACGAAACTTTGTTCAGTTTTCAAAGGACTACCTTGTCCAAAAGACAACTTTATCAGTCTATCAATTAGGCACAACGTTGTCAATGATTTTTCTCAATCACCCTAGCGGCTCAACACCGCTTCGTTTTGACAACGATGACTATATTACCAACCACGCCAAGGAGCGTCAACCATTTTTTAAAAAAGACCCAACAGATTCTGACTCCGCCCACCGCCTCGCGGCCCAGCACCGACAAAAAACAGCCGCATCGCTGCGACTGTCCGAACCATCATTAACCCTTAATCACTGTTTGGCCAGCCATGTAAGGAACCAGCACATCGGGAATCGTCACCGAGCCATCCGCGTTTTGGTAGTTTTCGAGAATTGCGGCGACTGTCCGTCCAACCGCCAGGCCCGATCCGTTCAGCGTGTGAACAAACTGCGGCTTGCCGTTTTCGTCACGGTAACGAATCTGCGCGCGCCGCGCCTGGAAATCGGTGCAATTGCTGCAACTGGAGATTTCCCGGTAAGTATCTTGCGCCGGCAACCAGACTTCAAGGTCATTGGTCTTAGCCGAGGTGAAACTGGCATCGTTAGAAGCCAAGGTAATCACATGATACGGCAAGCCGAGCTTTTGCAGCAGGTCTTCCGCGTCATGAACCAGGTTCTTCAGCTCGTTCCAAGAGTCTTCCGGCTTGCAGAACTTGACCATTTCGACCTTGTTGAACTGGTGCATGCGAATCAGACCACGCGTATCGCGGCCTGCCGATCCCGCCTCCGACCGGAATGCCGGCGTCAGCGCCGTGACACTGATTGGAAGCTTGTCTGCATCAATGATGTCACCGCGGTAATAATTGACCAGCGGCACCTCCGCCGTCGGAATCAGCGTCAACGGCTCGTCCTCGTTCATGATTGTGTAAACATCCTTGGTGAACTTAGGAAATTGACCCGTCCCAAACATGGAGTCGTTGTTGACTAGGTATGGCGGAATGATTTCCTCGTAGCCTTCCTTGTAGTGCTCATCCAAGAAGAAGTTATAGACTGCGCGCTCAAGGCGGGCGCCTGCCCCTTTGTAGTAAACAAACCGCGCGCCCGAGACTTTAGCCGCACGCTCAAAGTCCAGGATACCAAGCGCTTCGCCCAGCTCGTAATGCGCTTTTGGCGTGAAGTCGAAGTGCGGGATCTTCCCCCACTTATACTCTTCGCGCGAGTCCTCTTCATTCAGCGACATTGGCACATCATCGGCCGGAAAGTTGGGCAGGCGAACCAGGACGTCATTGAGTTTTTGCTCAACTTCAGCCAGCGCCTTGTCAAGCTTGCCGATTTGCTGGCCAACCTCGCGCATCTCCTTGATATCGTCGGCCGTGTCTTCCTTGTTGCGCTTTTTTTGCGCGATTTGGCCGGACACCTCGTTACGCTTGGCCTTCAACTGCTCAGTTTGGGCAATCAGTGCCCGGCGCTTGTCGTCGTCGCTCAGCAAGTCATCAATCTGCTCCGGCTTGACCGCGCGCGCGGCCAGCTTAGTCTTGGCCCAGTCAGGGTCTTTACGAATCACCTTAATGTCTAACATAGTTCTCCTCCTTGACGTAATTGCACACAAAAAGCCCTTCATCTCAATTGGGACGAAAGGCTTTTCCGCGGTGCCACCCAAGTTTGGTCCAAAGACCACCCTTAATTTGCTGCTAACGGTCAGCGCCGTGCGACTCATCGCCGCCCACTGTCGTGCTGGAAGTGAGACATCCCGGCTCACACCGCCCGCCGGGTCTCTGAAAGTCTCAAAATAGGCACCTAATCACGTGTTATTTTGTCATTGCTAGAATACTGCAAACCATTGAGCGGTGCAACTGCTCAATAGTCAAAATCTTCGTCGCGAGCACCTTCGTTTTTGTTTTCCCAGATTTGCCGCAGCTCGGCGTAAAGCTCGCCGAACCAATCGTTGGACGCACTGGCCGCCCACTTGTAGGTCAGAATTCCGGAACGGCGTTTGGCCGCATCTGGCACCGTCGCGCTTTCAATGACCAAATCAACGTCATCCAAACCCTCGTCAGGCGACACCAGCTCCACAAACGGCTGAGCCATCAAAAAGCTCAGTAAATCCACGTAGCCCAGCCCCGCCTGCTCGGTCACTGCGGCCACTCGCACCTTAGACTTCGGCGCGAACTGCTGCGCAATCTGAAGCACATCAGAATAAAAGGCGTCGGTGAGTGCATCCAGGTGCAGTTTCAGATCATCAAGCCCACCGACGTACACCACGTGTTCCAATGTCTGACGCACCTTTTTCTTCAGCATCGGGTTTTCGGGCATTGCCACCAGGTGTTCATTGATTTCATACGCGATGACCTGAGAAAGGTCTTCCCCAAACTCGAGCGTGGACACTGCGTTAGCCAACAAATTGGCTTTCAGCATGTTCAAAGCGCCTTCCGGAATTTGATCAGTGGTCAAAAATGCCACTGGCAGTTTGGCGAGAAATTCCGTGACCAGCGTGTAAATGGGCTGGTTATAGTGCTGGAACCGCGCAAGCGTTTGCGCCATGGACGCGGAATTGGTCGTGCCAAACAACGGCAGGAAGTTGAACACAAAGTACATGGCGGCACTTTCGCCCATCTGACCCTCGGTGCTGAACTGGGGAAAGAGAAAATCCTCGGCTAACCCCGGCTGCAGTTCTTCAAACAGGTTCGCGGTCGGATAGCGGAGCGTCAGCTTATTCGGGTCGTAAATGATCACGAGGCCTTCGCTGGAGCGCTTGTGCGCGATCGCGGTGTAATACATCGCGACTTCCCGGGTGACGTAATTCGGTTTGTTCATGTCGTACAGCGCAACGGTTTCGTCTACCACTTCGCCGACCGCGTCCCGCTTAAGATCATCAAACGGCCAGCCGGCCCCATCCGTTGCCAGCCAGAAAATCATGGTCAAAAACAGCCGAATCCGTTTTTCATCACCCTGCAGGCTGAGCGTCTCATACGAAAAACGGACGCCAAACTTGCGAGCAAAGTCGCGCAACGGTTTGAGGTGCCGCAACATGGTCGCCTTGCTCGCGTGACTGGCCGTTAAAAATTCGGCAAAGTCTTTATAGTCGTGGTACACCAGGGTGTGCAGGAACCGATACGGATGATCTTTTTGGACCAAAAAGAGCCGCACCTGACTGGAAGGCACATTGAACAACTTGCTCACGGTCGTGGTCTTGGTCCCAATCATTTCCTGAAGGGTGGAGACCAAACTGTTATAGGTGTTGTATACCGACCCATAGTTGCGCCGGGTGAGCGCCGCGATCTGCTTCAGATTAACATCCGTCACTAAGGGCTCGGCGGCCTGTTCGCGCACTAACCGCTCTGCCACCGGCGTCTGCGCTGAGCGTGCATTGACGATGCGCCGAAATAGGCTCGTTTCCTCCGCCTGGGACTGCGCCAGAAAGATATCCTCGCGACCTCTCATAAATAAGTGCCTCTTTTCGTGAATTTGACTACTTTTCGAGTCTAATTATAGCCACTGTCATCAAATTAGGCCAATAATATTTTATGATAAATGAGAACTTTCTTAGGCCGTGTTCAACAACTGTTTTTCTCGGCTGAATCTGCCGCATTTTGCGCCTTCCTACTCGGCCATCGAGGGAGGGAAATGAATCGGTCTGAAGCGCGGTAACTGGCCAAAACATTTAACTTTGTCAAATAGTTTTGGCGATGCCACTTTTTTCCCAGCTCAAACATGTGGTATTCTGTGAGTAATCATTAGTGACTATTAAGCGTGTCTAAGGGGGGCCTACGGATGAATTTCGAGACGATTTTCCTCGAAAAAGCCGATTTACAGAAATTCACCATGTTTCAAACCCTCGTCACCAACCAGACGCAAAGTTTGTCGATCACCGACTTGGCGGAAAGACTCGCACTGTCGTATCAGCAAAGCTACAACGTGTTTCAGGAGCTGACGCGCGACTTGGTTGAGCTGTCCAGGCAGCCAGCCGGCAAAATTAAACAGGCCCTCACCGACGGGGCAGCGCTGAATTTTTCAATCGACGACTACCGCCTGTTTCTGCTTAATAGCTCTATCGCCTTTCAATTCGTCGACTATTTGGTCCAAGGCAATCAGCAAAGCGTCAGCCATTTTTGCGGTGACCATTACATCAGCCGTTCCACGCTCATGCGCAAAACCGCGCTGGTGCGCAGTTTCTTATCTGGCTTCAAAGTTAAGATCTCGCTGACGCAAGCGACTTTTGTCGGCGACGAAAAACAGGTACGCCTGTTTCTTCAGCTCTTCTACTGGCTTAGTTATCACGGCAGCCGCTGGCCGTTTCGGGCACTCGACTTTGATCGCCTCAGCGCGCAGTATCGCAGCCTGCCTTCAGCCGATCAGGACCCCATCACGGCCAGTCAAGAGCGCCTGTTTTGGGGCGTTTGCCGCACTCGCATGAGCCGCGGCCATTTTGTTTCGCTAAACGCGGGGTTCTCAAAGTCCATCCCCCAAGGGGAATTCTCAATGACGGCGGTGTACCCGAGCAAACCAAATCCAAACGTCCCGCAGGCAGCGCTGGACGCCGAAACAATCTTTTTCTACTTTTTCCAGCAAAAAACCATCCGCTTCACGCCGCCGGCCGCCAGTACGATGATGATGTGCAACTACCTGGAACAAACCAGCAGTCCTGCCGCGCAGGTGGTTGCCGGCCTGCCCGCCGCGGTGCGGCAAGACTCAGTCGGGCAGACTGACCCCTTTGAAGACCCGGTCTTGCACGCCAATTTAATGCGGGTCACTGCGGCCTTCTACCTGATGGAGGGCAATTTCGTTAAGCAGTCTGACTTCTTCAAGCCGTCTTTGCCTAACTACATGCAAAAGCAGGCACGCCGCACCCTGAGTCGCTACATCGACAGTCTGCCGGACAGGGCCGATTATCAAACTTTCAAAAGGGCCAAGCGGCCGCTGGTCGAAATGCTATTTTACCTGCTAGTACCATATCTCCGCGACTTCCAGTGGCAAGAGCTCGTCAAGGTCAAGCTGGTCATGGAAACTACGGACACGGTTAATCGCAACATTATCGATTTTGTCCGCAATCTGAGCGTGGTCGAGCTGCTGGGCGACGATGCCCCCCTGGAGCAGGCAGACCTTTTGATCACTGCGCTGGACGACTTTGTCGACCCTGTTGCGCTGTCCGCCTTGCCCAAGCGCATCGCCAAGTTTAACTGGTACCTTGACGCCACTGATGGCGACTACCAGACATTGTTTGAGACCGTATTTAAGCTGTTTCAGCAGAAGTTGATCGCCTCTGGCAACTAAAAAATGGTCTGCGGCATTGATGGCGCAGACCATTGTTTTAGTTAGGCATCGCACATTTCAGAAGCCAAAGCCGCGCCACCGTTAGCCCGGGCCGCGGCCTTTTTGTACAGCGCGCAAAGCTGCGGCTTGGCGTCTCCGATCTCGTACATCACGATCGTCATGAGCTCAAAGCGCGTGAACACGCGCGCCCTTCGCGGCTGCTGATCTAACCAGGCCGAGAACTGCATTTCAAAGGTCGCCAGATTCCAGTTCAACCGACCAAGTAGCGTCTTGAGGGTGTTCTTTTCAAATTCGCTCATCTTAGCCCACGTGGTTTCGTATGTCAGCTCGCTCCCATCGGGTTGCGGATCCAGATCCGCATCGATCAACGCCATCAGCGTCAGCATGGCGTCATGGTTGTGGTGCGTGTCATACTCCAGGCGCAGCTGATGCTGAAGCAGCAACGTTAGGTAGGTGGGATCATCAGCATACTTGGCCTTGGCGTTGGCCAGCATCTGTTCAATGTAGTGATAATCGATCTTTGGGTGCAACCAGGGCAGGGTGACCACATGATCAAAGTCGATCACGTCCGGCAGATAGTACTCATGGATCCACAGCCAGCTGTCAATATCAGCGAGCGCCGCTTGCCCCTTGGCGGTCAGTTCGAAGCGCACCGCGTTGCCTGGTACTGGCTGGATCAGTCCTCGGCGCAGCAGGCGCGCAATCACGCGCGTGGGACTGAGCCGGTAGCGATCACGCCAGACTGGCTCGGTGTCCACGGACGGTGAATCCGACATGGTGAGCATGTACATAAAGACTTTCACACTTGGTGTCAGCATACTGTCCCCCCGTTTCCCCATAAACAGCACTATTGTATTCGCATCTGAAAACGCTGTCAAACCCAAGGAAAAAAAGACGTCAGCGCAGGCTGACGAAAGTTTTAAAGGCTTATTTCGGCGCTACGATATTTGGAGTTGAAAGGCATCTTGCCTCGAAACTCCTTTTTATATACCATTTTTATGTCTGAGCACA
>NZ_BOLT01000053.1:0-6313 GCF_016861805.1 Lacticaseibacillus sp. 53-4 | reverse complement strand
GATACTATACGTCTGCTGCGAACAAGCCACGTAGCTGCTGGATCATGCTGACCACTGAATACGGTGGTTCTTGACTCGCCGTGCTGACCTCACCCCGGTTTTGATACCAGAATTCGGTCATCATCGCCACGGCGACGTTGAACTGTGAGTATTCTTCCATCTTGGCAATGTCTGCGGTGCTGTCTACCGCATTGTGGACGTAGTCTTGAGCGGCTGTAATGTAGTTTTGAATGAGTGTGTCGTCAGTATCAGTCTGCACACGCAGGCTATTTTTAATGTCATCAGTAGTGACAGTCATGTGCTCATCTCCTATATAAAAATAGGGCGTACCCCAAGGTACACCCCAGACTGTTTCATTAAGCTGCTGGCTTGGTTACCGGTGTGATGTCAACAATTCGAGCAGCGTCTGGATCAACCACTTCATAGTCGTTGCGGATCACGACTGCCAAGCCTTGGCTGTAGCTGTCGAACCGTTCCCACTGGGTGTTGACTTCGTTCTTCTGGGCTAAGAAAATTGCTTGAGAAAAGTCTCCGATGATGATCCGATAGGTGCCCGCCTTATCAGTCGGCAATACTTTGTTAGCAATCACGATCACCGGTGCACCGAACAGCTGCTTGCCAGATGGTGCCGTGATTGAAGGTTGTAACAAGTATCGGCCTTCGCTGTCTTTCAGGGTATCAAGGTAGTTAAATGCGTCCTGATTGACGATGACGGACAGAGACAGTGCTGGATCTAACTCAACATTGAATGTTTGCTTGATGTCGTCTAAGCCGGTACCGGTGATGTGCTTGAAGTTGTCGTTAGTGCCCGTCTTGCCAGTCAGAACGCTGATAATGTTGCTATTGTCCGTGTTTTGTACCAGCTTCTTGAGTTGATTCTTAACCTCGGCAACAATATCAACTTCACTGTCTTCTACCAGTTCATTAGACAGATAGATCTTGCCAGCCCGGGTCGCGACTTTGTAATCGACACCACGGAATAGGGTTGCACCGATTTCTGGCACGTCGGCGAGTTCTTCCTTGGTGGCCAGTACGCCGTTGTTGGTGAGGGCAATCGGGTAGGTGCCGACTGGGGTACCAACTTGCTTTACCGTCACGTATTTAGCCAAGTCATAGTCGGATTCCTTTAGATTCCAGACGTCTTCGATGACTTCTTTAGGAACGACAGCCCCGGCAGTGGTCGTGGTCAGGCCGTCACGTTGTTCGCCCATGCTACGAATGTAATCTTCATACGCGCGGGACTCGGTGTGTTCTTTGTTGTCGATAATTGTTTTTTCAGTCATGGTTTTATCTCCCTTTTCTGGTTGTTCAGTATTAGTTCTCAGCCACTCAGTGTAGCTGCGCTTGTCCACTTGGACGTTGGTATCGTCATACGCTGGAATAGCTACCAGTGAGACGTCAAACAGGCTCTTGACTTGCTTGATGGTACGGATCACTTGGCCACTGTCGTCCTTAGTGAACGTGTCACCATCTGGTGCTGCGTTGAAAGTGAAGCTCATGGCTGACAGGTTTCCAGCTTGGACATTCGTGTACGCATCGTTGGCGGTGGTGGTGTCGGGGAGAGTAGCTTCAAAGTGAAGTCCCTTGTCGTCTACGTCAAGTTGTAGGGTGCCGGCTTTAGTGCTGGCGAGGACCTTGCTAAAATCGTGATCAGATACCATATAGACGTCTGATAGATCCACATTGTCGAATGCGTGCGGATCAACGACTTCTTTAAAACCACCGAGATCCTTGCTTGGACTATTGAAGACTACGGCATAGCCGGTGAGCTTCTTTGGCCCGCTAGTGGTGTCGTCCTGTTGCTGTGTGTCTGGATTGTCTTGGTCTTGACTGTCGTCTGCTGTGGTAGGATCAGCGGCAGTTAGATCAGCGTCAGGATTCAGGCGCTTTTCTACGTCATCTTGATTCATTAGACGTACTTCCTTTCTGTTTATCTTGGTAAGTGACAAGGTTGCTTAGCGGCGTATAGTTCAGGCTGGCCATGATCTCATCACCACCGGGAATTGGGGGTAAGTTTAACTTAGCGCGTGCTTCATTGGTGGTCAGCAGTCCGCCTTGCAGCCCCTTAATGGCTAGTTCTTGCATCGTCGTGGGGTCAGCACTGAACAGCTTGTCTGTGTTAAAACTAAACCGGTTGTCACCCGTTGACAGCTTGGCGTCCATCTCACTAGTGAAGCAGGTGAAGTATTGCACCAGCGTGTTTTGCAGATAGACTAGGTTTGATTGCACGGCGTTAGAGTGCTCGCTCTCAATACCTAATCGATCTAGTGGTAATCCGAACGCTTTGGCAATCTGTTTCGTTGTCCAGTCGCTGGAATTGACTAGATTCAGCACGTCAGTATTAACTTCGAGTTGCTTGTAGTCCATATCATTGTCGAGAATGATGGTCTTGAGGGCATTGTCACCGCTGTTAGCAGCCTCAAACTTTGATCGGATATTCTCCTTCGCCTTGGCATCAAGCTGGGACTTGTTCACCTTGAGTAGGCCAGTCCCTTGGACACCGGTATTGAAGAAGCCTTTGAGCAGCTTGTGTCCCGCATGTTGCACCCGAACTTCATCATGCAAGCTGTAAAGAGGCGATAGGCCCTTGTATCCATCTTGTGTGAAGCACTTGAAGTGCAAATACCTCGCTGGCGCTTAAACGCTGTGAGCGACCATTCTGGGGCGTATACGTGTAGCTGATAATGCCGGTCGTATCGTCTTGCTTGACCACCATTTGGCTGTTTGGAACAAACTCGAAGCCGGTGACTTGTCCGCTAGGGTTCTTAGTAACGCGTGCGAAGCTATTACCATTCAGCAGCATGTTGGCCACTAGGGCAAACTTGAACGACCATGCTGTCATGTGATCGTTAGGGGCCTTGTTGAGTAACCCGCTGATACGCTTGTCATTGTATTCAATCGGGTTAGTCGCGAGGTCGCTGGCAATCACGCGCACCGCCGTAAATACGTCCGAGTTTCGCAAAGCATGAACGCCCACATAAACGCCGCTGTCGTTGCTCGTCATGCTGACAAGGGCATCTAGGAACGGTTCGCTGTTGTCATCGCGAGGTTGTGTTGTGTCATTCGTGAAAAAGCTCATTGTTTCACCTCCCTTTGTTGAAGTTGATGATGACTGCGATGGCGATCAGGGCTGCGCCGATTGCTACCATGCCAACGCCACACCCGAACAGCCACCAGATACCAGTGACGATACAGATCATGCCTAGCAGTAATAGCACGGTCTGTGCGTTAAAAGCTGAAGTCATCGCCCGAATAAAAGTCATTGTTCGCTACCTCGCTTTCTTTGTTTTGGTCCATGGCAATGGTGTAAGCATTCATTAAAGCCGCTATGGGATCGATCCGTGTCGCATTGTGTGCCTTGTCGATGATCGGGTTGTTGTTGGCGTCATACTTTAGAATGGCGTTGTTCACCGCATAGGCTAGTAGTTGGTTGTCGGCATGCTTTAGTAGGCCGTTAAAGAGATCATCACGGAACCGCACAGTCGGTATTGACAGCGTGCGCTGGCCTTGGCGTACCTCAACCATTGGTAAGTCTCGTTTCTCAAATTCTGGCAGTAGGTAGCCGAATGACCACGGATCGTAACAGATGGCGCGCACACTCCAGTGGTTCCGCTCGATCATGTCGAGAATGAAGCGTAGCACCTCGTCATAGTCGATCATGCCGCTGTCAAGTTTGGTAATGCTACACTCGCCACGGCTGGTGCCGCTGATGTAATCGAACCCGTCACGTTTGATCTTCTCTTCCAGTCCGTACTTCGTCCCCACGAATGAATGGCTGTCAGCATACAGGTAGCCATCTTCTGGAACTAGCCATGAGATGCTGGTCAGATCACTAGACTTGGAGAGGTCCAGCCCGATATACACGTCTTTTCCTTTGGTGTCTGGCGGATCGATAGTAGCTTTCTCCCAGTCGTCCAGACTGATGTAGCTGTCTGCTCTAGCTGATTGCCACATGTTGAAGTTCTTGACGAGGATCGGTCGCAATGTTCCTTGCTTGGCTGACAGGTCCACGTCTGCTTGCAGGCTAGGCCGCATTGTCCTTGCTCTTTCAGCATTAGCCAGTAGGGGATTAGACTTCTCCCAAGTCTCTGGTGAAAAGGCTTCGTCCTTGCTATCCTGCTCAAAAATGGCAATAAAATACCGATCAGCTTGTTCGCGACCGGTTAGGACTTTGGAAACGAATTTGTATTCCTTATACATTGGGCCGTTCATGTCTGGCCCCGTCGTTGAGATGACGGCTAGTAAACTGTTATCACTGTTGATCTGTCCAGATTTGAGTGTTCGTAGAATCTCATCGGTACGAGCTAAGGCGAACTCATCAATAATAGCCAAGTCACTTTGATAGCCATCTAGGCTGTGCAGATCAGACGCAAGCGGCACGGCTCGGCTGTTGCTCGGCAAGTCAATGATCTCGTTGCGGTTAATCTTCAAACGTTCTCGCACAGAGGTAGAAACTTTCCAAACTTGACGTAAGCCGCTAGACAACATATCGAATGCTAAGTGTGCTTGAGCGTTGCTGTTGGCTGTATAGACGATCTCTCGGTTCATGGCTGGCTTGTTCTCCCTGAGGAGATACAACGCACCTAGATCAGCCATCAGGAAGCTCTTACCATTCTTGCGTGCCATGCTGATGTAGGCTCGATCATACCGGCGGTTGCCGGTTTCCTTATCACGCCAGCCGAACAGCTCTGAAATCAACCACTTCTGAAACAGCTCTAACTTGAGTGGTGACCCATCACGTGCCGGCATCAGTTCGATGAATTCAATGGCTTTGTTGGCAAAGTCCTCATCGAAGTAATACGGCCATGGGTTCTTCTTGCGCTTGCTGGCTTTCAGGTCCCGCCGATAACGTCTTGCAGCTTGCTTGATTTTCTTGCCGGCCACGATGTCGCCGCTTATTACCTTGTCAGTATATTCAGTCGCATAGTTCATTGGGCTATCAACTCCGCGAACGGGTCGTCAGGCTTCTTCTTAGTCTCGCTCTTCACTGCTAACTTAGCCCGGCTGTAAACTGACAAGCCAAGCAAGTCATCGATGCGGATCATCTGGTTCGTGGCATCTAGCTTCATCTTCACGGCCGGATTGGCTTTCACGCTATCAGTGGTTTCAACCGTCATGCCTTGCTCTTTTACAAGCTCAGCCGCTTTCTGAATGTCAGAATAGGCTTGGCAGTGACTGGCAATCAGGGCAGCGTCCAGTTCGCTCACTGGAATGTCCTTCTTGAGTAACGGCACAATACGTTGCCACTCGGTCACGGCATAGTCATCAAGCCATGCAGGGGGCTGCTCAACCAATTCTTGATAGGTAAATAATGATTCTTCCATGTCGCGCCGATCGGCGAGCTTCTTCTTGCTCATCGTGCCGCGCATTTGCGTAATAGATTTCAGTGGTGCTCCCATTGCTATCACGTCCTTTCTTTATAATTTGGATCAGACTTATCTAATCTAATTATAACACGAATTTTCTAGTTTACATAATTAATTACGGTAATCACTGATTTTCAATGGTTAATCTGGGATGCTTGGTTCCCGTGATTACATGACCTAGCCCCCATAACTAGATGGGGATAGTGTGCGGCGTCTTCGACTTTCGTCTTCACGCCATGGCAAGCATTACACAGACTTTGTAAGTTGCTCTCATCGAAGCGTCGGCTCCAGTCTACACGTATCGGTACAATATGATCTACGACGTCAGCTTGCACGTATAAGCCGTTGGCCTTGCATCGTTCACACAGCGGATGTGCTAGGCGATAGGAATACGACAGCTTGCGCCATGGCTTCGACTTGTAGAATTGGAAGTAGCGACCACCAATCTCTTTGCGGTGTGCATAGCGTTCGTTGTCGGACGCTCGCGGTTCTGGCTGGTGCTTGTCACAGTACCGTTGATTGAACGGCACCATGGTGTTGCACCCAGCGTGGTTACATAGCTTCATGATCATGCCAATACGCCTGCTTGTTGCTGGTCGACATAGTAGACGCTGACTACTAGCTTGTGGTGTTCCATTTCTAGAAGTTTATTTGCTGGCTCCTGATATACCTGAATACTTTTGACCTCTACCGAATGAATCGCAAAGAATGCTGTCAGCATGCGGTTGACCTCTTTCTCTGTTCCTGCTACTTCAAATTCTTTCATAGTTCTAAGCTCCTTTGGTTGTCTTCTTGAGCGTCACAATATCAAACGCGTTCGGATCATCGTCATAGGCAATAGACTTAATTGTGTACAGTGTGCTGTTCAGCTTTATCATCATGCTGTCGTCTAGCGCGTCAGTGTGACGTACCACGATGGCGATGGTGTCCTCTAAGTCTGTGCCAGT
>NZ_BOLT01000052.1:0-6487 GCF_016861805.1 Lacticaseibacillus sp. 53-4 | reverse complement strand
AAGTCTTGCCCTTCAACGACTACCGTGTACCGCTACATCGATGCCGGGCTGCTTGAACTAGACAACATGACACTCCCAATGAAGTTGTCAGGCAAACTTTGCACCAAAGCCCATTAAATCAATCAAATCGCTTGACCCAGCCACGCTCCCCTGTCAGCTTAGAGCTTGAGCTTGAAGCGTTTTGAGCAGAGTTTCACCTAGCTTCAAGCGCACAAAAAAAGCGGGGCCTCATCCGAGACCCCACCCAAGGATTAATCTCTTAATTTGTACGCACTAGATAAAACACCTGCTCAGTCGCGCAATGCAGCTCGTCGCCGTCACCGTCGCGCCCGTCACAGTTGATGTGTCTGCTGTCTCCAGCGTGGGTGCTCTCGTGTCAGCCTGTCCCAACACTCGAACGATCACCCACCACGGACCCCACAAGGTCCACAGGCTGCCACCTACACCGTTTATGGCCGTAATCGCCTAGCAGTTGCGTACGTGCATCACTCACGCCAATAGCAACCCGCCCCTTTTCGTCCTGCAGCGGCCGGGGCACCGACCTCAACGTTAACTTACTTTGTCGGGAAAAACCCGGAGCGCACGTTGGCAAACACGCTCGATCGCACCTGGCACCCTTGCCATCAGTATCGAACATGATATAATGACATTTATAAATCATACTTCTGTGGACGCACTACCGATTGCCGTCGGTTGGTGTGTTTTTTTGTGTTCTTATGTTTCTAAAACTACACAAGCTCTGGCAACATTGCAATAGCCTGCGCAAAGCTGTAGATGCGTATACAAGTCTACATGTATACGGATATACATGTAGACTTGTATACAATGTTTTAGTCATTGATGCTGTAGGGCTTCGATAGAACGTTCTGTCTCCTCAAACAATGTATACATGTAGACGAGTATACATGTATACGTATCTACGCCATTTCAATATGATAAACTTTTTTGCCGCCAACTATGGTACACTCGGGCTAACGACAAGTGCGTATACATTGACGGAGGTGCATCATGGCAGCAACAGTCCTATCATTCGCTAACTTTAAGGGCGGGGTCGGCAAGACCAGCACCACTGCGCTCGTCGCCTGGAGCTTGGCAAAGCACGGGAAAAAGATCTGCTTGGTCGATTACGATCCACAGGCAAATCTGACCCAACTCATGATCAAGACTTACGATGTCGCCAACGGCAAAACGGCGACAATCAAAAGTAGTCTGATGACCGCGATCAACGAAGATATTCTGCTCAAGGATATTGCGATACCAATCACAGAAAACATCGATTTGATCCCTAATGCGGTCGACTTTTCCATCTACGGTAACTACTTATCTAGCCACTATCCCGAGGAGGAAGCGCAGGCAGCTGCGTTCCGTCCGTACATTGATGCGTTGCGCGACAGCTACGACTACATCTTCATCGATGTGCCACCAACACTGCAACCAACCAACGATGCGGCGTTTTTCGCCTGCGATCAGCTCATCGTCGTACTGCAAACGCAAGAACGCGCATTGGTTGGGGCAGAACAGTTTGTCCGTTACATGCAAGGCATTCTGGTTGACCGCTACCACGCGCCAATCGACATCCTCGGCATCTTGCCGGTACTCACGGAGCGCTCGGCACCGGTCGACAAGGCGATCCTCGAATCGGCCGCGGAGGAATTCGGTGAGGCCAACGTCTTCACCAATCGCATCCACATTCAATCACGCGTCAAGCGCTACGATATGACTGGGATTACCGACAACCCGCACGATATCTGGGATAAAAAAGTACATCACAGCTTTGACCTCGTCGCAGAGGAGCTCGTTGCCCGTCTGGCAGGGGAGGAATCCTAATGGGAATGCTAGACAAGAAAAAGGCCGAGAAACCGCAAGAACGGCGGAAGTTGATTCACGTTCCTAACGAAGTCATTGTTGAGCACCAAGTCGACCGGGCCGACATCGCCAAAGCCGCTCATGTCTCGACCACGCTCAAGAAAACAACAAAGGTCAAAGCTGCATCCGGCCGGAGCACCACGGTCCGCGTCAGCGAAACTACGCGCAATCAGGTAAACGCACTGATCACGATCGGCGTCGCTGATTCCGCTGACGAACTTCTGTCGCAGCTCATGGATTCAGCAATCGAGCAACTATCCGACAAGGAACGCGAGCGCTACGCCATGATCTTAGAAGTTGCAGAATCAAAAAAACGTTAGTCAAGTGCACCACACCATAACCTAGTTAAGATTTACGAACCGATATCACATCTATATTCGCCACTGTCACTTTATTGTGTCAGTGGTTTTTTTACAAAAATTCGAGTCAGCCCTCTTGCCAAAATCGAACATGCGTTCGCATAATGTTCCCATAGAGTCAAACAAGGGGGCATCAACATGACCGTATACGAGGTACCGCGCGAGCGCTGGCTCTACGCCGACCGCGGCATGATGAAGCGGATGGGGTGGCTGCTATCCGACCACAGTAGCTACCTCGCGGAACAGGCAAGCACCGACCGGCCCGAACCGGAGCTGCCTGAAATGGGCTTCGAGCAAATTAATCTGCGCCTGCAACACGCCTGGGAAAAATCGCAAATCGTCTCGGTCCAGATCAACGCGCTCTATGACGGCGAGTACCTGCCGCTGATCCAGGGCGCCGCTGTCGGCTTTGCGGCGAGCCAACTCTACCTGCAACTGAAAACGGGGCACGTCCGGATGCTCCAAGTCGAGGACATTCGCCACGTCGATATCCTCGACGCGACCAAATGGTGGGCGGAGTGACCCCGCTCGACGACCCGACGCGACTGCCAATCCACGACATCATGTGCATCGACTGCAAGTCCTTCTACGCCAGCGTCGAGGCGATTCGGCGTGGGGAGTACCCGCTCGCAGCGAAAAATGCCGTCCTGAGCCGCGAGGAATCCGCCGGCGGCCTAGTCCTGGCGGCGTCGCTCAACACCAAGGCGCAGTACGGCGTCAAGCTCGGCACCCGCAAGTACGAGATTCGCCCCGGCATGGATATCCAGCTCGTCCCGCCGCACATGGCCGACTACATCCGCATCAATTACCGCGTCAACCAGATCTTCCGCCAGTTCACCGATGATTTGCACTGGTATGTCTACTCGATCGACGAAAGCTTCATCGACGTCTCGGCGAGCCACTCGCTTTTCGGCACCAACAACGAAATCGCGGCCAAAATTGAGGACAAAGTCTTCGCGGAAACCGGCATCATCACCACCATCGGCATCGGTCAGAACCCGCTGCTCGTCAAGCTCGCCCTCGACAACGAGGCCAAAAAAAGCGCGCCCTGGCAGGCGACATGGACCTACCAAGACGTGCCGGAAAAGCTCTGGGCGATCGACAACCTGACCGACTTCTGGAGCATCGGCAGCCGCACCGCATCAAGCTCCACAACATGGGCATCTACACGCTCTACGACCTCGCGCACACGCCGCTGGAGAAGCTCCGCGCCCGCTTCGGCGTGATGGGGAGGCCCTCTACTATCACGCCTGGGGCATCGATTACAGCGACCTGACGCGCCGCTACGTGCCCCGCGCCGACAACAAGGGCTACGGCAATTCGCAGGTCCTGATGCGCGACTACACGACGCTGGAGGACTGCGAAACGGTCCTTAGCGAAATCGCAGACCAAGTCGGCACTCGACTCAGGAAAAATAAGGCCCTCGGCGAGGTCGTCGGCATCTCGATCGGCTTCGCGGAGCCCGACGAGCACAACAAAAACGGCTTCGTCGCCCAAACCCGCATCGACCCGACCAACAGCACCGACGACCTCGTCCGCGCCTCCAGCAAGACAGTAGGGGGCAACGCCATCGAACGCGCCAACACCGTGGGCGGCCACCAATCCTGAGCTCTCCCCATTGCGCTAAAATGAGAGTGGGGAAAGGGAGGAATAATATGCTCTGGGTCATACTGGCGATCATCGTCTTCTCGCCATTCATCGTGCTCGCAACCCAGCTGATCACCTTGATGCTGAATCTGGTCATGCTGCCGCTCTCGTCCGACTCCTGCTTCGGGCAAGGCTGCGGTTGTATCGTTGCAATCGTCGGCATCGTATTCCTGTTGCGTTTATTTGCCTGGATCTTTTAAAAAGCGGCCCCCCATGATCAAAGAATCCCAGCAGCTGATCGCCAAATTCGATCAGCTCTTCACCCGCAAATACCACTGGCGCTACAAGCTGATGGTGGTCGACAACCACTTCTTCAACTGCTACACCTTTTTCCTGAACTCATATAAGCAGGACACAAGCTCCACTACAGCGACGACCTTCTCCAGATCCCGCACGACAAAGCCTTGTATGAGCACGTCCTCAAAGACCTCAAGGCCCACACCAACCTCACCATCGAGTACCGCGACACGCACAAGCTGATCCACCCAGACACCGACATTGTTCATGACGTGAGCCATGACCATGCCTTTTCGACCAGCTACCGGCCGAATCCATAATCACCAACGCCGGAATTTCAGATGCGTTAGCTCCCCAAGTTAGGTACAATGATTGGTGGCAACCTGCCCCGAAGGGGGGTGCCACCAATGATTTTGTTCTTTACACAGATCATCGCTCCAATCCTCGTGGGGATAGCCACAGCGCTATTCACCGACTGGTTAGATCGGCGACGGTGATCGGTAGGGTTGCCTACTAACCCACACGTCTGATACGCCAGACGAAAAAAAGAGCCGTCACCCATGCCGGGGTGGCGGCTCTTGTGCCATCAATGGCTATGCTCTTTACGAATATAGTATAACACAAAGAGCGCCACTGTGCGGTCAGATACAGCCAAAAACACTTATTGCCAAGATGTTTATGACTCCTGAAGATGCTAAGTCGTTGTTTAGCGACAAAGGTAGCAATGCAAACGTCAGCATTATGGGAGACAAGATGAATTACTTTGACCAAGCCTACGCCGCAGCAAGTGCGCAACTTGGCAAACCCTACGTCTTCGGCGCGAACGTTTCCGGCCCAAACCCTCCCGGCTTTGATTGCAGTGGGCTGGTACAATGGGCGCTACGGAAGGCTGGCATTTCCTTGCCTCGCACCGCACAGGATCAGTACGCCGCGACCAAGCGATTAAACAAGAGTGAGGTGAAGGCTGGGGATTTAATCTTCTTTGAGCACACGTATTCCGGCCCGCGGATCACGCATGTTGGGATCGTGCTTTCGAGTACGCAAATGATCAATGCTGCTGGACAAGATGTCAATATTGCCACCTACACATCGCCATACTGGCAAGCACACTTTGCCGGTTTTGGCAGAGTCAAATAAGGAGGAGTTAGGAAATGGCAAATGGGAAACTCGTATTTGGGTTGGCAACCTGGGCAGTACTAGCCACCGGCGCAGCCGGGTTCGGATGGTACCAGGCTCATCAGGAAGTCTCAAAACCGCGCACTAACGTTGTGGTGAACAAGGGCGCTGGCAAGACGACAGCAACTACGTCAACGTCACAAGATTCCAGCACCTCGAAAGCCGAAAAAGCTGATGCAAAAGAGCTTGCTTCTTTGCAGGCAAGCAACGACACAATTACTAAACGTGCGAAGGCTTTCGTGACGTTGCACACGCAATTCTATGAGAATGCACGTAAGCACCACGATGATATTGAGGCCATCTCAACGAAGAAGATTGCTGACGATTTGGTGGTCGTTCCGGCTGGCGGCATGGCCGCTGACAACTACCGTTGGAGCACCACTTGGTACAACCGAGACGTCCAGATTCAGCCGGAAAACGGCAATGAGCGTCAGGCAACTGTCCGGGTGGTATTCGATTTGAGCGGAGCAGGAAACACTAACTCGCAGAAGCAGGACATCATCTATCGGCTCACCTTTAAGGACGAAAAGATTACCGAGTGGAGTGAGTATGTTTACGCAGAGATGGAACCGGGCGTGTCTATGAACCAACAATAGAAAGGAGGAGAAACGTTGAGTGCTTTTAGTTCAACAATCACGATGAGGACACAAAATCGGGCTGAGAAAAAGTTCATCTATCTCCTCGTAGGAATCATCGTCGTTGTCGTCACTGCCTTTGTAGTGGCTTTTTTATTTCCCAAAAGCAGCACAGCAAGTGGCGTAAAACCGGACCAATCTTTTGCTCAAGGTGACAACCAATTCACCTTCGCCGGAGCGTCGCGATACGCCAACGAAACCACGTATCAGTTAAACCTCTATGTGAAGGACAACCAGATCGACCCGCTACAACCAATCATCGCCAACGTGCGCACACGCAGCGCTGGTAATGGCGAAAAGCTACCAGCAAAGTTGGTGCAAGTGAGTGAAGACTTCTACGCGTTGGTCGTGAAGAAGGTGCCTGATAATCAGACAAGTTTGTACGTTGCCATCGGCACAAACAAGCAACTGAATGGCGGTCTTTCCATGTCCTCTTCGCAGCCAATTAGCATTCAAAAGTCCACCCGTTCTGATCAAAGTTCAACACCTGCTGATCACGTTTTGGAGCAGGAATACTTCACCTACATGGTTCATTTCTACGGCAAACGCATCACTACCTACCGTCGA
>NZ_BOLT01000051.1:0-6777 GCF_016861805.1 Lacticaseibacillus sp. 53-4 | reverse complement strand
TTAAAAAAAGAGTACCTAGACCAATTAAGGTCTAGATACTCTCATAAATTATGTTCAACTTCACTTGACGAAGAGCCAAAAAAATGCCCCATCAGCCGAAGCCGATGAGGTACGATTTGGTGCTTTCTGGGTGGTCAGGGGAAACGTAACTGTTTCACGTGAAACGCCTTAGCCATGCGGCCTAGAGCTGTTACCAACCAGCCTTAAAACTCCCGTGGTTTTCTCTGTGGTTTTCTAATTCAATTTTGCATATATTTGGCAAGTGCAGCAGTGGCCTCCGATTCTTGTTTCGCGCTGACATGAGCATACACGCCAAGCGTAATAGTCGGATCAGTGTGCCCGACCAACTTCTGTACCGAAGTGACAGGAACGCCGGCAATCAACAAGTTTGATATAAAACTGTGCCGAAACCCGTGGATAGTGATCCTTGGGGTGAGGTCATTATCATCTTGAATTTTATGCAGACGCTTTGAGGGCGTGTTCAATGACTGATAACCGTTTTTAGTATTGGTGAACAACAACTGGTCAGGCCCAATAGTATTGATGCCCAGTCTTAAGAACGATTTCTGCTGAATTCTGCGCCATCGCTTCAAGTACGCAATCGTTTGGTTGTCTACCGGAATTGTACGCCGCCCCGCTCGCGTCTTTGGCGCCTGAACTATTTGCCGTCCCTTATCGCCTTGCGTCAGTGTCTTGTTGACCTTCACGCTGTTGTCTTTGAAACTGACATCGTTCCAAGTCAACGCTAGTAACTCACCACGTCGAACACCGGTATAGGCTAATACCCTAAACATGACGAAAATGTCGAAGTGAGCTGCTTGGTCAATGCAAGAAAAGAAATGATTCATCTGTTCCTTAGTCCAGAAGTTCTCAGGCTCATCACCCGCCAGATCGTCATGGTGCGGTAGCACAACGGCTTTGGCTGGATTCTTGTCCATATACCCTTGCCGAACTGCATAGTCCATAACCGATGAAACATAGTTATACCAACGCTTATAGTTCGCTGACGTGAACTCGAACCACTGTTTGACAGCCTTCTGAACGTCCTTAGTGGTTATAGTGGCGATCCGCTTATCACCAAATGCCGGTAGAATATGGTTGTCAAACATGCCAGCCGTTCGGGCCCACGTAGATTCTCTTACCGTATTAATATAGTTTCCATACCACTCCTCATATACATCCCGAAAGAACACGGGTGTTGGCTTTTCTTCTTCTAAGTCACCGTTGCTGATTGCTAGTTCAAGTTTAGCTGCTGCAACAGTGGCTTCTTTTTTTGTCTTAAACCCTCGCCGCACCTTGTACTTCTTGTGGCCAGTCTGTGGATCATTACCAGCAAAGACCTGAACGCGCCAGAACTCTTTGCCGTCTTTCGTTGCGTACTTTTTAATTGATGCCATTTGCTTTCTCCTATCCGTCACGCTGGGCAGGCGGTGTTAGATTGGAGAGTTTCCCCCGAAATTGGGGAAAAGGTGGCGGCCGATTTTTCGGCCATGATATTAGATATAGAAATTAAGCGTGTTTTGCCGTTACTGCATCTAGAAGCTGTTCAAAAGAACTCATGAATTCAGACTTGACGTAGTCGACTTGCCCATCGTTCTTAACGATTGAACGTAATCCACTTAACAAAGCACCAAATGATGCCGACAGACCCCTATCCGAATGAAAACCATTGTAGAAAGCAGTACAGAGCTGAATTGCATCATTGATGGTCAGCATCTCAAAAGTATCCATCTTTTCTAAATCGAGGTTTTCAATACTATTAACTAACTGATTCATGGCGCGCAGGCGCATTTGATTCAGGGATTCAGTGGTGCTCATGGACTTTTTGATAGCAGATAATACTTTTTCTGCATCTTCTGGAGTTTTATTTCCATGTTTATAGTCATCAATAATTTTTTTTAGTTCTCGATTAGTCATCGTATGTGCGATGGTTTCATCAATTGCGATTGGATCACTCGATATCCCTTGGAGATATGGTATTGAAACGGATAAAACATTCGACAATTTTTGCCAAGTGTCGATTTTGGGCTCTCGGCTATTGTTCTCATAAAGGCTTATTGATTGACGTGTAACCCCGATCCTTTTAGCGAGATCAGCTTGAGATAAGCCTTTGTCTTTTCTGGCTTTCAAAATGTTATTTTGCATCTAATTACCACCTCTCTTCCTCGTTATCATAAAATTTTCTGCACGAAGTTGCAACTAATTGTTGACAGCAACATAATGTTGCAATAAGCTATAGATATCAAAGCAACAACTTGTTGCCGTGGAGGTGAAATGATATGGCTTCAATGAAAGCAGAACTATTGTTGTCCGAGGACTTCGACAAGCAACTACAAGATCGTATTCATCAGGAAGTGATCCAAGCGGTTAGTAAGCTTGTACCACAACATGATGAGCCTAAAAAGTTGAACATCGGGCAAGCAGCAGTATATGCCGGTGTGGCTCGTAACACACTGTTGTCTTGGACTAGAAAAGGTTTGCCGATGCAAGTGGTTGGTGGCGTTAAGCGGATCAATACCGTAGACATCGACAACTACATGAAGAACA
Source organism: Lacticaseibacillus sp. 53-4 (assembly GCF_016861805.1). Classification (NCBI taxonomy): domain Bacteria; kingdom Bacillati; phylum Bacillota; class Bacilli; order Lactobacillales; family Lactobacillaceae; genus Lacticaseibacillus; species Lacticaseibacillus sp. 53-4. The sequence continues at coordinate 4,230 of NZ_BOLT01000051.1, read as the reverse complement.
ACGGCAAGTAACCAGCTGGGCAGGCGGGCATGTAAGCAACTTATGACAGGCGCAGGAGCGTCAGGAAGGCACAACATCATGATATTTAACAGAGAAACACTAGGCTTCATCGCTGAACTTGCGAATGCAATCCGTGAACTGGACGAATCAAAGACTTACCCGATCGATACCGTAGACAAAAACGGCACACATACTATTCAAGTTTCATCAACGGAATATGCGAAGAGTCTAGCCGATACCATCTTCGATGAAATTGGTCAGAAAGTTGATGATGAATTCTTCGACACTTATATGTGAGGTGATGACGATGATTAACATCATTGCGTGGCTACTAAGCCACCCGCTCACCGTCCCAGCACTCTGCATGGCGTTCCTGATTGGGGCCGTCTGCGGTGCTTACGTTCAATTCTCGGAGGACGATCGTCATGCCAAAAATGGTTAGCACAAGGTTCGGATTTCAGTGGCGAGACTACGTGCAAGCCGATGCCGAGTGTGATCGGTACTGGCAAGCGCAAAAAGCCGAAAAGCGCTCACTGATTGAAGCCACAAAAAAATCGCCAAGAGTGGCAGCTCAAGGCGAGAAAAAGACAAGTGGAAAGATACGAATTCCTTTCTAGCTTGCCTTTATAAGTCGATTATGTCAACAAAATGGAGGCAATTATGATGAAAAATGTTTCAACTGCTGTTAAGAAGCCGTTAGATTTGAGCGATACGTTGTATGAATTGCGCAAGGCAAAAGGATCCTTGCTCGCCCTTTGCGATGAGCTAGATGAGTTCGGCAGCTTGGTTTGCCGGTTCGATGACGATCACTCGCACGACAATGCAGTATGGATAGCTTTAGAGGCTTCACGTGACTTTGATACGTGGAAATGTCTAATATTTTGTGCTCGAGATATTATCACCGACCAGATTACCGCTATTGACCCTCCAGAAGCTGATGAGGAGGCGAAAGCATGATGACGCAACCAGACATGGAAGCAGCTCAAGACTTGCTTAGAGAGGCTAGTTCTCTACTCATCATTCTAGGAAGAGAGCTTGAAGGCAAGCCATTAGAAGCATTGACCGATGCCACCGCCAATAAAGTCATCGATGCCCGACGCATTTTGATGGAAGGCGGTGATCCCGATGCCGACAATGCTTGAGATGGCCCTCTCGTACCAGCAACACGGCTTTGCCGTCTACCCCCTAGCACCAGGCACCAGAACGCCGCTCAAAGGCTCACACGGGTATAAGGACGCTACCACGGACCCTAAGCAAGCCGAGGCATGGTGGGGTGAACACCCTGACTACAATATCGGCCTAGGACTTGACGGCATGCTGGTATTCGACATTGACATGGGACACAAGAGTGCCGCTGATGGCAATGAATCACTAGCAAAACTAAGCGCTGATGGGCGCGCTGGCCAGATACCGTCTACCTATATTGAAACTACCCCAAACGGTGGACTTCATATGTTCTTCACCTATCCCAAGGAATTGAAGCTAACCAGTCGGGCCGATCTGTTCTCCAAGTCTGGAGAGAAAACCGGTCTCGATTACACGGCGCTGGGCGTGCCCGTCTATCCCAGCATGCGAGACAGCGGCATGTATAAACCACTAAAAGGGCACAAGCTGACCACGGTTGCCCCTGCTCCACAGTGGCTGCTAGACGAGATTCAGCGCGTCAACCATCCGAACCCGAATCTGGGTTCCGCTGCTTACACAGGAAAACGCTGGTCCGGTCGCCTGCTCGACGAGATGGTAGCCGGTACTGGAAATGGAAACCGCAACGACTTCTTAACTAGGATTGCTGGCAAGCTGTTCTTTACGGGTGCAGACCCAGTAACAGTGTATAACTTGCTGTTTACCACTAACGACAGCTACTTAGACAGCCCACTACCAGAGGCCGAAGTGAACAAGATTTTCAAGTCAGTATTGAAAGCCGAAGAGAGGAGGCGTGCCGTTGGTTAAAACAATGCCAGAAGATATTAAAGAGGAAGCTGACAAAGTGGTCAGTGTCGACTTTTCGGGCAAAGAGAAGTGGCGAGAAGAACTCAAGGTTGACGGTAACGGTGGGATCAAGAAAGATTCAGTCGTCAACCTACAACTGCTAATAGAACATGATCCTAGCTTTGCCGGAGTGATTGCATGGGACGACTTCTCAGAGTTACTCATCAAGACCAAAGGCGCAAAAGGATTACCAATCCGCAAAGGATTCTGGACCGATGAAGACGATGCTATCGTCCGCTCATACATTGAACGTAAGCACAATATATTGTTCAGTAAGCAAAACGAACAAGACGCGATGGTCAACATTGGCAAAGAGCAGTCGATCAACCCGGTTAAAGAATGGATCGAAACAGAACAATGGGACGGCACCCCGAGAGCTGAACGGTACTTCATCGACTACCTAGGTGCCGAGGACAGCGAATATACACGCATCGTGACGCGCAAGTGGTTAGCTGGTGCAGTGAAACGAGTCTACAAGCCCGGTTGCAAGTTTGAGCTCGTTCCAATTCTCGAAGGCAAACAAGGGCTAGGCAAGAGCACCGCTGCTCGTAACTTATTCCCGGAGAAGTTCAGCGATTCACTGAAATCGATGGGCAAGACCGATGAGGATTACAAGAAACTACAAGGCAACTGGGTCATGGAACTCGGTGAACTTTCCGCAATGAAAAAAACTGAGATTGAGTCGGCTAAGAGTTTCATTAGCGCCCAGTCTGATTCATACCGAGGGAGTTATAGCCATTACGTATACCCACATTTACGCAAGTGTGTGTTCATTGGTAGCACTAATCAACAGGACTACTTGAAAGACGCCACTGGTGAACGTCGTTTCTTCCCTATCAGATGTGGCGTTACAAAGCCCACAAAGGTGGTGTGGCGCAACGAAGAAAACGTGCCGAAGATCGATCACGACGTTCATCAGGTACTGGCAGAGGTCAAAACATGGGTTGATGCGGGTGAGAGTGTCTTTGCTGATGATAAGCTGATGCAACTGGCGAAACCATATCAACAGGAAGCAGAGACCGTGGACCCGATGAAAGAGGCCATTGAGGACTTCCTCAACATGAAAGTACCGTCGAATTGGGAAAAGCTGTCATTGAGCCTAAAATCCAGCTTCTTTCACACGCATATTGACCATAACGGCGATGTTGCTACTTGGCTACAACAACACTTAGATGCCGGTGAATTACAACCACTGCAACAAACCACAACAAGAGAAATCATGGAAGTGGTGTTTGACAAGTCAGTGGATCGTTACCTGATGGGGCGTACAAACTCTGACGCAAAACGGATCAAGCTCATTATGGACAACATGCCCGGTTGGCAAGCGCAACGAATCCGTATAGCCGGAGGGCAACCGCGTGGATACGTTCGACAGTAAACTTCCTATTTTTAACGTGGCACACGTGGCACACGCGGCACAATGCAGTAGTATCAACGCTTACAGCTATTTGATACGCGGCACAGACGTGGCACAAGACGGGGCATACGTGGCACATATTAATTCCGTGCCACGCGTGTGCCAGGTATGTGCCACGTAGAAGTTCAGAATTGGCACAGATAAACCCCGTTATATCAACGATGTTCCAGGTGTGCCACGTGTGCCACGTATAAAACAAACAAGTTTAAAACTATACGCGAGGAGAAATTAAAATGACAAAAACAGCATATCGCAGAGCAGCACTCTTAGACGTTAAACACGATCGGGACAAGTGGGCTGAACTTGGGGCACTTGTAAAAGAACACTACTTAGTTCGTAGCATGACACCAAAAGATTGGTTCATCATTGTTAAGCAACGTGAAGGCTATGAAATCGAAGTATATCCAACGTTTGAAATATCAGATGGTTTTCAATTCTCACACGTTAACCTATTGACGCGATCTCCATATGGAAGTATTAGCCACATTGCATACCATGAGCTTTGTTTCTCAGCAAGTGACACCATTAGTTCAATTGAACGCATGATTTGTCTTGCCAAGGATAAGAGATATTAGGAGCGTTAATCACATGAAGAACTATTCAATTGCCCGCCTGAACAAGGTGGCTGAAATCGGTAAGACAGTTAATCACAGGACTGGCGCAGGTATTAACATCTCTACATTTGAGCCGACTGGCACCCTGTTCTATGGATCATATAACCGCACCGTTACACAGACCTACCAGATAACTGGCACAGACTTAGAGGACACCATCGCCATCGTGGTACGTCACACTGACGCGCTAGACGACAGCATGATGATAAA
>NZ_BOLT01000050.1:0-6968 GCF_016861805.1 Lacticaseibacillus sp. 53-4 | reverse complement strand
GCTTCCCCCCCTTGCCCCCCTTCGGAAGTTCAAATGCACCCCGATTTTGCCTCAGCAAAACGGGGTCAAAGTGCAGGTCGATTTCGCCTCGCGAAACGACCTCAAAAAGCATTGCCACTCGCTCGCGAATGGCAACAAAAAGGACACGCAGCTGAATGCTGCGTGTCGATGTAGATTAGGCTGTCAGTTTATTGCTTAATTTCCAGATACCGGTGCCGCATGATTCACTCGTTTTTGATGAGCTGCAAGTAGAGTATTACGAGCAGAAGCAGAATAGCTACAGGCAGGAAAAGCCATAGACTGAACTCGAATTCAATTTGCAGGATCAGTAAAACTATAAATACTAAGCTTAACCAATATCTGAGTTTCAAATGCTTCCCCTCTTATCCTACGAATACAGTGTGATGAATTGTCTTTAGAAGCTTAGTCCGTGAAGAGTTTGTATAGTATTTTGTGATTGACTCTTCACCGATAATCACGCTAATTCCTCTTGGTGAAGTAGCAGTAATCCAACGAGTATTGACCGTTGGCCAAATGTCTGCGTGCTGTGTTGCTGTTGCCTGGGCGATTGCATATAGACCGAGAGGAATTGCGGCTTTTTTGATAAAGGAACCTGCTAGGAATGTGGCGACCGCAGAGGCAACGCGCTTCGATTTAGTGCTTGGCATTTTGGTAACGCCAGACCACTTGCTGTATTTGATGTTTTTGTAGCCTAGACTCTTATAGTCGGCAATGCTGTTGGGATGAGTTTTTGAACGGGCAAGAAACATCTGCGTATAAGCAGCGGTCCCAGGAATTAGATCATTTTCAAATGATGCTGCCGGCAGTTGCGAAACAGTTTCAAAGCTCTCACTAGCTGTGTCAATCACAGCCGTTTCTGCTGCCGGTACTGCAGGCGCGGTGGTTGCTGCATGAGCGTTGACGGGACTAGATAATAAAAGCAAAGTAAACGAGCTTACGGCCAGAATAAGAGCACGTTGAGACAACAGATGCTTTTTCATAACGACCTTTTACCCTTGATAATTGCTGGTATGGTGATGGTCACAGCAGATATGGTAGATGACAGAAGGAGTAAGATCCAAAGCATCTTGCCACGAGTGCCGAACACCCATAGGAAAATACCCACAACTATCACGGCTAAGACGAAACGTATGATAGCAATTTGTCGGAAACTCAGTTTTGACATGTGTTTCTCCTTTCACAGTTGAGAGAAATTCAGAGAGTGAGGATGAATGTTATGAAAATTAATCGTGCGCTCACCGTTATGGCTTCTGGCCTAATTATAGCTTCGTCTACTGTGTTAGATTTTGTGGCCTTGCCAGGAACACAGGAGATACAGGTTGTGCAGGCTGCTACCAAGTACCCAACGGCCTGGACCAAAGTAAAGGACTTTTCGACCGTAAGGAGTCGGAACTTCAAAAGCATTACGACTAGCGCAATCGGCACAGCCCTTGGAACGTTAATAACGGGCGGTACGGCCTTGGCTGCTGGTGGTGTCGGTGTGATCTCGGGCATTGTTGCGGCGATGAACAACGGTGATGACCTAATTGTAAAAACCAATTTTTACTATCGCCAGTTGGCTGCTGATACCAAGCGAGCGAGTGGGGACCCACTGCGGCACTATGAAATGAGAAAAGAAGTTTCGGTGTTTAAGACGCATAACGGTAAAACTACGCAGATTGGGAAAACGAGAGTGGCGACCAAGAAAACATCTGGTATTTACACATTCTAATGCCAGTTTGAAGTTTTCGTAATGCGGAAGGCTCGGCTATTATGCCTGGCCTTTTTTTGTGAAGCAAGTAGGGAGCTCTGTTGTTTGTTTGGGCACATCGTCATCGCGAAGTCGACTTCAACTGTTCGAGGTACGCTTTCACTATTCATGCTTCGGCGGCCGCAATGCGTTGGTTGTTGCTGGCGTACAGCTCGTTGAGCTGGGCCAGCTTCTTTTTGTCGCCGGCGGTCAGCTTTTGCCCGTCAGCAATCAGCTGGGTGACGCGCGTGATCGTCAGCGCGATTTTGGCGTTGACGGCCTTAAGGGTCTCAAGCTCCGCACCTTCCAGCTTCTTAGGCGCGTTCGCCAGGCGTTTCTCGTCCCGGAGCCACTGGGGGAGCTCGTCAAACAAGCCGACCACCCGGCGCACGGCGGCCTCTTTCTCGTCCGTAGTGAGCGAAGCGTTGTGATGAATGTTGTCCAGCTTCTTGGCGCGGTCTACCTGCGCGCCGCGGGAGAAGTCATTGGCATCTTTGGCCTCCGGCTTCCACGTGAACGTGTAGCCGATGATTGGCTTACCACGCCCTTTGCCGTGACGTTTGGTGACTTTGAGGCCAGGGAATAGCGGCGCTAGCTCCTCCTTGATTGGTTTGAGAATGAACTGGTTGACGTTAGTTTCCCGATAGCTCTTCGGAACGTCCAGCAATTCGTTGAAGTCAGCCTTGGTCAGCTCCAGACGACCTGTCGTACGCCACTGCTTCAGCAAGCGAAACATGGTTTTGGCGTAGCTTGAGTTCAGGTCACGAAACTCGGTCAGGGAGTAGCGAACCCAGCTGTCGAGGTGGTTGAGCAGTGGTCGAGCCATCTCGTGCACCTGCACCTCCACGTAGGGTTCAGCGGCATCGCCATCAATCTTGAACCGCGTGAACATTACGAAAAATTCTCGCGTGAGGCCGCTTTTGCTCCGACTGCCGAAATGAAGACTCATCAGCTTTTCGTAGGTTGCCTGTATGTCGTCAATAAATCGAGTGTTGGCGGTGGCCTTATACGCGCTCAAATCCTTCAGCTGGTCGAAGCTAAAGCGCACCGTATCGCCGCCCTTATCGCGCATACGGCTCACAATCGAGAAGAACAGGTTCATCTCCGTTGGCGTGAAACGGCGGAGCGGAATGGTGTTCAGCTCGGCATCGTGCTTGATGATTTCGTTACTCATGAAGCGCCTCCTTTATGGGCATATTTTAACTGAATAGCTATGCCCAATAAAGGTATAACATTTGGGGCATATAACGTCAAGGAGAGAATGCCCCAAACGCAGACAAAACCATGCCTTAAAGCAGACAAAATCATGCCTTAAAGCAGACAAAATCATGCCTTAAAGCAGACAAAATCATGCCTCTAACGTTCTGTATGCCTTGGGGGAGTAAGCACGTAGCGACCCTAAAAGAGGTTTAAAAGAGGTTTAGAAAGAGATTATAAAAGAGGCGGCGTCAAAAATCGAGCGCCAAAAACCTCAGGAGATTCCCCCGACGCCTACCTTAGGGAGCAAACTCTCCGACGCTTCTCAAGAATGAGTGAGGCAAAGCCGGGCCCACAACCAGCTCTGGTCGCTTCTCCGGCCTGCCAAGATCAAGTCCGTCGGCAGGAAGACCTCGCGCACGCGCTCGGAGCGCTATCGCTTATCACGTTCAGTTACTATTGCTTAGCTACTTCAGGTAAAAAGGCAATATGAGGTTAAAAGAAGCAGACCACGCTATCAGATATTACTTGCATTGTTTGATTGCACAAACTATTCTACAAATCGAGGAGGCGATTTTATGAAAAAAGGGTTAATCACGTTGCTTGCCACTGTCGCGTTTGGCTTCATGTTTACCGTTGGGACAACAGTTCACGCGGATACGATTGTGCCTGATGGGGTAGATAATATTACGGCATCGGAAGTTCCTGACGATACATCAGCAGTCGAAAGTCCGCTCCAGATTAATTCGTCAACGTCCGCAACGGTGCCTGGTGTAGTTCAGAACGGCCCGACCATACCAATTCGGCAAATTTCTCCTATGAGCACTGTTAAAGGTGCTGGTGGATATTCTAAAACTTGGGTAAGCGGCGGTAGAATTTATTTTGCCATCAAGCCCAATTTTCTGGAATTCCCGACCTATTGGTTTAAAGGGAACTTAAAGATCAAGTTCAGCAATGGCAAGACACGAAATTTCAGCGTCGGGGGCACTGGAATCGGTGGTCGAACATGGACTGGTTATCGGACGTATCGAACCTATGGATCACATGGTGCAGCGTACTTTACTGGGATGGTATTTGGTGCAACTGGTGCCACGGCAAATATCCTTCACCCCTCTTCTGCTTTCTAAAAGGGGTGCTTCTATTTGGATCAGATAAAGAGAGAAAAACTAATAGCGTTACTCTTTACAATCAATAAAGAGGACCTAGACTTAGACAAAGAGGTCACGGACGATATTTATCTTAGAATGACGACCTTAACGACAGCAATTACGGTTCTTAGCATATTAGGGGGATTGGGCGCACTATTCGAACTTTCGCCTGTATATGATGAAAACTCTGAACTCGCTGAGCGGCCGCTTGAGTACGTCATTATTGTGCATGATTATTATCAGCCTGTGTCTGATGACTGGGGCAATAATGCAGTTGAATAGCTAAACTTTTAGGCGTTTTGGAGCATTATCAGCCACGAGTCGCCGACAAGGCGGTCCCTTTGGCAATGTATATGGCATACTAGCACATGGCAACCGGCCTCGGAAGGGGGTGTTGTCATGAAGGAGTTCTTCGTGCTGATCATCGCTCCAATCGCCGTGGGGATAGTCATTGCGCTATTCACCGACTGGTTAGAACGGCGACGATGATCTCGATGGTTGCCATCTAACCCACACGCCGTAAGGCGAAAAAAAGAGCCGTCACCCATGCAGGGGTGGCGGCTCTTGTGTTGTCATGAATCAGAATTCTTCGCGCCTTTATTATAGCACGCTTGGTTCAAAGCGCCACGGGCAGCAAACCGTGACCTGACATGCACGCTGTGTCGAATCCTACTTTAGTTTCTGCCTTTACTGCAGAAGTACCATACACAGGTTGAGCCGAACTAACGCTCAATGCCCCAGCCTTTGCTCCGGTTAGGTTTCGGGGCACTAGCCCTTTCTTCCCACATTTGTTGCTGTTGTAGGGCCCATTCCTGCTTTCTTTCACGGGACCGCTCAAGGTCTTGTTCGTCTTGACGTTGCACTTTCACTGCTTCCGCGATTTGCTCATGTACTGACAATTTGGCGGGTTCAGCGAACCTGTTCAACTCTCCGATGTGGGTATTCAGAGAGGCCAGCGAGTTACTAATTCTCTTCATGACGTCTTCTGCGGCATTCCACGGGAAAAGTGTTGGATTGACAGGGAATCCTGCAGCGTCAAGGTTGTGCAGTGCTAGGTCACGATCCTTAATCAAAGATCGACCACGAGGAGTGAGATGTTTGGCGAGTGCTGACATGTCTCTTTGGCTGTTAGCTACATGGAGCAAGGTCTGCGCATAGCCAAAGAGGGTGGGATATTGATCTGATTTCGCCTTTAAGGGTTTAGCCGCAAAGTGGGCTTTTACTCGGGCGAGTTGAGTTCCGACCAGCTCCGCGAGTCCGCTTCTAGCGTGGTCAATGACTTCTCTAACTTGGCGAATTCGCTTGTGATACCCGCCCAGCTGTCGGTTGATTGACCGGATATGCTGACCAACTGCGTCAACAGTTCGTTCTCCCGCTCCCGCAGACTGATCAGTCGCTCGTAGTTCTTGTTCAGCTCGTCCAACTTGGTTGCTAATTCGGTCAAAGACGGCCCGCTGCTGTTGTTGTTCTGTTCGTCTTGCCAGCTCATCCTCGATGGCTCCCTTCTCGTAACTTAACCCCAGCTTGTTTCCTCGCGACACACGATGGGCTTGATTGGGGTCTAGAAATGCGTAGGAGACGTTTTTACCCCGTACACGTATATCGACACCTTTCTCGCTTAAAACGGCTGAGAAGCCTTCAAAACCGTTTGTGCGAGGATCTAACATGGCTTGATCGATTCGGCGGCGGAGGTCGTCTTTCCAGACGTAGCCCACAGCGTCGATGTGCCGTTCAGCAATCGAGCGGCGCTCGTGCTGGCTAGGCTCCTTGATCACAGAGAGACCATGTTCTCGGGCTAGTTGGTCATTGAGCTTAGTCACACGGGCGAAGTCGTTGTGCTGGTGGTACTTCTCGCCAGTCTCAAGATCAGGCGCGTTGATGATGATGTGGTTGTGGAGCTTGTGACCTTCACCGTCGATATGCGTGTAGACAGCTACCTCGTGGCCTGGCGCGATCTGGCGGCCCAGTTCTACGCCAAGCGCGTTGGCACGCTCCCAGTCAGCCGGGTTGGCAGCGTTGAGGTCATCCATCGCGAAGGATTGAATGACACGGTGCGCCTGAACCCCGGTGTTCTTGCGGAACAGCTCGCGAGTGGCGCGCATCTGCCCGCGAACGTGCTCAAGGTCTACGTTCTCACCGCCGACAGCTACGGCACGGGCGGATAGTCTAACTACCACGTCTTCGCTGACGCCGTGCTCGCGGAGCCAGTCCTTGGTCTCCTCACCCAGCTTGCCCTTGCCCTCGGCGTAGGAGATAGCGGCACTAGCGCTCTTAGCGGCACTTAGCTTAATCGTTGCCATATCTCGTTCACCGCCTTTCTGATCTCGGCCATCTGCTCAGCTTGAAGTGGCGACAAGTCGCCAGCGTTCGCCTTGCGGGCCAGCTGGTTCAGGTTCGTACCCAGTCGCCGTAAGGCGAGGTTCACCGCTACGCCGGTCGCGTGGTCGAATTTGGGCCGCACCAGCCGCGCTTTGACGGCAAGAGATTTGGCGTAGGCACTCGGGGTCATACCCAAGGTCGAAGCGGACGCCGTGAGCTTCTCAAAGTCAGCTGCCGAGAGCCGGAAATTGACTTGCTTTCTACTGCCGGTTTTTGGTTCGTCTGGCATCTGGAAACCACCTCGTTTTAGGGCAAGAGCGCTCCCTATTCGGTCACCCTTTTGCCTGATTTATGTAAGCCTGATTGCTCGCGCTGCTCACGCCCAGTCTAACATAAATCACCTTGATGGCAAGCAGTGCAAGTGCTAGACAAATGCTCCGCATTGTCTGCCCTTGCCGCTTGCAAGAGGGGCGCTCCGCTTCCCCCCCTTGCCCCCCTTCGGAAGTTCAAATGCACCCCGATTTTGCCTCAGCAAAACGGGGTCAAAGTGCAGG
>NZ_BOLT01000049.1:0-7106 GCF_016861805.1 Lacticaseibacillus sp. 53-4 | reverse complement strand
GTACTAACAAGAATAGGTCTTCATGGCCTTTTTGGTCTAGTCGTCAGGGTGTTGCACTTGAATTGTAAACTGGGGAACTTAATAATCTTGTCTGAATTATCATAAAAACCCGCTGCGCTTACTCCATCAATGGAACCTAGCATTGTTTTATTGAGTTGCAGATATACCTGAGTTGCAACTTGAGGTATCAGTAATTGAACTGCCGGTTTAATGTGAGGCTTAAGATGCAAGTCACGTAGTTTTACCTTAACAATTCTTCCACGTAAATATGGCCATAATGTTAAGTAGCCAAGAGTTTGAGAAACAGCCAGAATAAGAATATACATCCACGTGTCCGCACTTGTTTTAACAAACACAAACGTAAGAACAAGAGACAGTATGCGAACAAGGGTGCTTCTTGTTACCGTCACTTTAAAGTCTTCCATGCCTTGGAAGAACCATGAAATATCAGTAGCAGTGCCGATTAGCATGATTCCCTGTATCAAAAAGAAAATTCTGTATCGGTCGCTAAAGCCAATAAATAGTAAATAGGCAGCCATTGCGATTGATATAGATAAAAATTTAATAATAGTTAGTTCCCAAAAAATACTAGATCTGGATTTAACATCGTCCTTATGATAAGCAATTTCACGATTACCATATATGTTTAGGCCTAAACTGCCGAAAAGAATAAAATATTGTACAATCGAATTTGTATAGGAATTGACGCCTACACCCGAGGGCCCAAGTACTCTTGTGATATACGGAATTGTGACCAACGGAACAATCAGTATGAACACTTGGTACCCGGCGTTCCACAAATAGTTCTTTACGACCTTCATTAAATTATAACCCACTCATTTCCTATTAGTTTTGCATAAGTATATCACAGTTAACGCCGATATGAATTTCGAGAAACTGTCCCGGCAATATCAATACAAAAGAAACTGCGTCCAACCCAGCGAGGACCACTTTATTGGAACAAGTTCGCCTGGCCGCCATTTTTAAAGGACTGCCAGACCAAATATTGTCCGAACTAATACCGCTAATATTCCGATAATATGCCCTCAAAGCTTTCACCTCACACTTTTCGGTGGTAACCTTAACGATAAAGTTTTTTGGAGGCGACTATGACACAGCATCAAGCATCCCCGTCCGACCTGGTGCCGGACGGCCACCATCACATGACAATCCACTGGCACAACTTCGTCAAGGACGATGAGGTGCTGGTGACGCAGGCCAGTCTGGCTGAGCGCGCCAGCATTGTCGGCCGCGTTGGGCTGATGCTGCTGGGCGCCGGCACCGGGGCGTGGCGTGTGCGTGAGGCGATGAACAGCGTTGCTCGGCCGCTGGGGCTCACCTGCGCTGCCGATGTCGGCCTGATCTCAATCGAATACACCTGCTTTGAGCACGGCCACCACTACTCGCAGACGATGTCACTGCCCAACAGCGGGGTCAACACTGACAAGCTCCACGCAATGGAAATTTTCGTCAACAACTTCGCCGAGACCCTGACCAACCTGACCGTCCACCAGCTTCACACCGAGTTGGATAAAATCGATAACAAGCGCGGCAATTACACGCCGCTTCAGGTCGGTCTGGCCTCGGCACTGGCGTGTGCGGCCTTCGTCTTTCTGCTCGGCGGCGGCCCCATCGAGATGTTCTGCGCCTTCTTCGGTGCCGGCATGGGCAACTATGTCCGGCGCCTAATGCTCGACCGCCACATCACGTTGTTCGCCAACGTCTCTGTGGGCGTGGCCGCTGCCTGCCTGACCTACGCTGGTGTGTTCGCGCTGCTGCAGCTCGTATTTCATGTCGCGGCCGCACACGAGGCCGGCTACATCGGCGCCATGCTGTTCGTGATTCCCGGGTTTCCCTTCATTACCTCAGGGCTGGATATGGCAAAACTCGACATGCGTTCCGGCCTTGAACGCGGCACGTTCGCGATCCTCACCATCGTGGTCGCGACGTTGACCGGCTGGGTGATCGCCATGCTGATCCAGTTGCGGCCGGAAAACTTTCTGCCGCTGGGGCTAAGCTTCTGGCCGCTCCTCGGCCTGCGCCTGGTGGCCAGCTTCTGCGGGGTCTTCGGGTTCTCGCTGATGTTCAACAGTCCGGTCAAAATGGCCACGACCGCCGGTATCATCGGGGCTGCCGCCAACACGCTGCGCCTGACTTTGGTTGGCTTTACTGTCCCGGCCGCGGCCGCTGCGTTTCTCGGCGCCCTGCTGTCCGGCCTGCTGGCGTCTTTGGTCAATTCAAAAAATGGCTACCCGCGCATTTCACTGACCGTGCCCGCTATTGTCATCATGGTGCCCGGTCTCTACATGTACCGGGCGATGTTTAACCTGGGCATTTCGAATCTCGATGTCGGCGGCACCTGGCTGGTCCAGGCCGCGATGGTCGTGGTGGCGCTGCCCCTCGGGCTCGCCTGCGCGCGCATACTCACCGACAAGAGCTGGCGTCACGCCGATTAACCTAGATAATGCACCGTGCTGAGCCGCCCGCTCAGCACTTTTTTTATTATTCCGCGTTAGAATTGAGGCGAGGTGATCGGAATGGATGAAAAATGGCTCGCACAGCTCCCCATCGAGCCAGTAACTTCGTATCAAGGCGTTCACGGCGGCGACGTCAATCAGGCGTATCACCTGCACACTGCCAAGCGCAACCTGTTCCTGCTGGTGCAGCCAGGTCAACCAGCGAGTTTTTACGCCGGTGAAATCGCCGGTTTGAACGCGTTCCAGAACAATGGCATTAACGCGCCGCACGTGTTGGACAATGGGGCCATCGCTGGCGACGGCTATTTACTGCTGAGTTACATGACCAGTGGCACTGGCGACAAGGCGGCACTCGGTCATTTAGTTGCCAAGCTCCATCAGGTCAATAGTCCGACTGGCCGCTTCGGCTTCGATCAGCCCTATGCCGGCACCTCAGTCAGTTTCGACAACGCGTGGACCGATACCTGGAAAGCACTCTTTGTCGATCACCGCCTGGACGTGCTCGATCAGGCACTGACGCGCAAAGGCCTGTGGAACGCTGACGACCATGCTCGGTATTTGCAGGCGCGCGCCAGAATTGTTGCCGCGCTGGCGACACACAAAAGTCAGCCCGTCCTGTTGCACGGCGATCTGTGGTCCGGCAATTTCATGTTCACGGCAGATGGCCAGCCTGCGCTGATTGATCCGGCGGCGCTATATGGTGACCGTGAGTTCGACATGGGCATCACCACCGTGTTCGGCGGCTTCAACGACCGCTTTTACCAGGCCTATGCGGCGGACCTACCACTCGAACCGGGCGCGGGCAAACGGCTCGACTTTTACCGGCTATACCTGCTCATGGTGCACCTGGATAAGTTTGGCAGCAGCTACGCGCGGCCGGTGAGTCAACTCTTAGGTAGAATCATTACAGGATGAGGCCAGTCGCATAAGGGCTTCGTGTGCTGCCCTTTGCAACCTGTTTTGAAAGCGGCTTCCATCAGTGGTTAAATGAACTTAGCGTGTATTCGGCGCATTAACTATTCTTGGAGGCAGAACTTATGAGTGTTTTTCCTAAAGGATTTCTGTGGGGCGGCGCCATTGCCGCGAACCAAGCGGAAGGTGCCTGGCAGACGGATGGCAAGGGCCCGTCGATCAGCGATGTGACCCCGCACGGCTTGGGCGGCGAGATCGACAAAAAGCCCATCCCTGGCAAGTACTACCCGAACCACGAGGCCATTGATTTTTACCACCGCTACCAAGGCGACCTGCAGTACATGCAGGAAATGGGCTTCAACTGCTTCCGGACGTCGATCGCCTGGAGCCGGATTTTTCCCGACGGCGAAGAAGCCGAGCCCAACGAGGCCGGCCTGAAGTACTACGACGACCTATTTGCGACCATGCACAAGCTGGGTATGGAACCCCTCGTCACCATCAGCCACTACGAGACCCCGCTGGCGCTGCACGATAAGTACGGCGGCTGGACCGACCGCCACCTGATCGACCTGTACGAAAAATACTGCCGCGTTCTGTTCACGCGCTACGGCAAAACCGTGCATTACTGGATGACGTTCAACGAAATGAACAATACCCATACCATCCCCTTCGCGGCCGCCGCGATCGACGTCACCGGCGACGTCGACCACAAGACGCAGCAGATGTACCAGGCCGAGCACAACATGTACGTGGCCAACGCCAAGGCGGTGCGGCTGGCCAAACAGCTGATGCCAGACGCACACATGGGCATCATGCTGTCGCTCAGCCAGGCCGCCGTGTACCCGGCGACCCCGGCGCCCAAGGACGTGTTCGGCGCCATGCAGCTGCAGCGGCGCACGTTTATCTCCGCCGACGTTCAGCTGCGCGGCGAGTACCCCGGCTATGCCAAGCGCATTTTCAAGGAGCACCATTTTGAGCTCGACATGGGCCCAGATGACCTGCAGCTGATCCACGACTACCCGTCTGAGTACCTCGGCTTCTCCTACTACCGCTCCTCAACTTACGCCGATGGCACGCCGATCTACGGCGACACCGGCGGCGTGGTCGGCCGGCCAAACCCGTACCTGAAGTCCACCGACTGGGGCTGGCAAATCGACCCACTCGGCCTGCGCTGGATCTGCAACCTGGTTCAGGACCGCTATAACTGCCCGATGTTCATCGTCGAAAACGGCTTGGGCATGAAGGACAAAGTCGCCCCTGACGGCAGCATTCACGACCCAGAGCGCGCGGACTACTTGAAACAGCACGTACAGGCCATCGGTGAGGCCATCAAGGACGGTTGCAACATCATGGGCTACACCTGGTGGGGCCCAATCGACATCGTCTCCGCCGGCACCGGCCAGATGAGCAAGCGTTACGGCTTTGTCTACGTTGACCGCGACGACGAGGGCCACGGCACCCTCGCTCGCAGCAAGAAGGACAGCTTTGAGACGTACAAGCAGATCATCGCCAGCAACGGTGAGTGTGTCTTTGAAAAGTAGCGCAATAACGGCGCGACTGCTTCGTGATGAAGCGGCCGCGTCGTTTTAGTACCCGTGAAAAAAACTGGCTCGTGAAATCAATGAGTCAGGTTCGCCATCGTACCCGCCGGTATGAAACCAGTACCGCGATCAGCGGCTATCAACCAAATGAACAAAAAAAGCGTCTCCCAGATACCTAGGATTCGCCATGTTGCCTATCGCTCAAACACGCGGATCAAATCCTCGCAACCGAGGTCACGACACTCCCGTCAAGGCTTCCCCCGAAACCTTCACTAGCAACAAAATCAGTATAGCTTTTTCACCAAATATATCAACTCGATTATCGCAAAGGATGATTTTTGAAAACTGATAACAGCGTGAAAGCTTAACCACGTGTGGTCAAACCCTCAAATTATATTTTATGGGGTAATGCTTATGCTGGTCTGATTTGGAATATGCCCATAAATGGGCTTTATAAATATACCATCACTTACCGCAGATAAACATCGGCAAAGCTTGGCACATCAATAACGAGGTCCCAGGCTCACAGATATCATAATAATTTTTCATTTTGAGAATATATGCCGCCAGTTTGCGGTTTTTGACCATTCGGTTGGGTCGATATAGGTCCCTGCGTGTCGAGATTTGTTGATCAAGATAACTATTTTATTCATCTCTGTCCCTGCTTCAGAGGGAAGATTCCCAGCGCGGCGGGCAGCTGGGGTGACGCCGGGCAACGCCTCTATCATGAATACAAATAGTATCGGATACTGGGGTTATTTATTATTTTAAATGTCCATTATTACTTTTTTGCCAAATTTTAGTAATAATTCAGAAAAATACAGTCGTTTACGATATGCAAACACCTGCCAAGATGAGTTCGTGCGCGGCCGCTGCTGCCATGTCGAGCGCGTGAACGTTTGGCTTCAACCTGTCGCGGCACTTGATAGCGTCTAGTTGCGGCTCTGCGGGGCTTTTTTCAATGCAACGATAAGCGCCAGCATCAGTGCCCCAAGTGCAGTCAGGCTCAGCGCCCAGACGCTGCCGGTTTGCGGCAACCCCACCCGCTTCGGCCGGTTGGCAATCTTCAGTGGTGCGGTGTCGGCGGCGGTCACCCCTGCCCGGACCGTGAAGGCAACCGGCACATTGAGCACCTGATAACCCCCGGGGGCTCGCACCTCAACCAGGCGGTACTGGCCTGGCACCAGCCCGTCAATGACAAAGCGGCCACCGTGATCAGACTCCAGGTGGCGCCACTGGTCCGCAGCCAGGTGCTGCCCAGCCCGCCAGTCCCCATGAACGGTCAGGGTTTGGCCGGCGAGATTTTGAACCACGAACACGGCGCCGGCCAGTCCGCGCTGAGTCGTGCCATCGACCTTGCGAAAGGCCTGCCCGCCAAATCGCGGCCGGACGGCACTTTTCGGATAAAGCTCAAGGTCGCCCAGCGCTGGCAGGGTCACGACCATCGTTTGGCTGTGCTGGCCAGCCGGGCCTTGCACCTGAACGAATTTGTACACCGCCAGGCGGCCAGCCTGCGCGCGCGGCAAGCCCGGAAAGTCGATGCGGCCGGCCCGGTCGGTGCTCCCTTGGACGATTTTGCGCCCACAAATGCCCTTGGCGATGCGGGATTGCGCGTGGGTCCCGCCGCCCAGCGCCCAGTATGGCTCCGTCACGTCGTAAGCGGCAAAAGTGACGCCCGGTTCGCCGTGGATCCTCACTGTCGCCGCGTCAGCCGCCTGGTTTGGCGCGGCTGCCAAGCCCATCAGCACCAGCACCGCAGCCACGAGCCCTTGCAACCAGTGTTTAGTCATGACTCGTCACCACCCTTCGCCGCACCCAGGTGGCCAGGCTCAGTATGGCTGCCAAACCCAGGCCCCAGGCGGCCAGTTGTCGCCACTGCCCGAAACCGGGGCCGCCGGTGTGAGGAAGGACCGGCTGCGGCTGATTCTTGCACGTCAGCGTCAGTATGTCCGTTTGATCTAGGGGCAGGGCATGGCCATCGACGGTCACGGTGTAAGCCGCTGTTCCGTCGCCGTCTTCAGTTGCGTGCCCGGACCCCGCCCAATCCGCGGCGGTCACCACCACTTTGGTGACTTTGCGATTCAGCTGATACCCAGCCGGCCTCAATTTTCAAGTCAAGTGCAACGATGATAACGAATTCTTGATAGTGGTCTAGGCTGTTACGCCATGCATCGGT
>NZ_BOLT01000048.1:0-7476 GCF_016861805.1 Lacticaseibacillus sp. 53-4 | reverse complement strand
GTACTAACAAGAATAGGTCTTCATGGCCTTTTTGGTCTAGTCGTCAGGGTGTTGCACTTGAATTGTAAACTGGGGCATCCAGTTCGCCTCCTTGATTGACCTGATTTTTCTCAGTTTATACCACGTGGGACTGAATCCGCATCAAGGGTGCAAAAATGCCCTCCCAGCGTTAACTGGAAGGACATCAGTCGGTGAAAAGACTGAATTTATTTGGAGGCGGTACTGCTGTCACTATCTTTCAGCTGGTTCCAGGTGTTATTGACCTCGTCGGTGTGCTTTTGCTCCTTGGCGTGAATCCGCTTGGCGCCGGCGTTAGCCTTAACGGTCAGCTTCTTGGAAACAGACTTCTTGGCCTTGCTGTCTTCGTATTTCACAGTGACCTTGTTGTCCTGGTATGCCTTGCTGACCATGAAGTCAGCGCTGAACTTGCCGTTTTTCGGCTGGCTGGTCGCCTTTTGACCATTGATGTACAGGACGCCGTCGCCTTTGACTGTACCCTTGGCGGTGGCGTTACCGGAATCATCGGAACTAACGGTGGTCTTGTTGAGGCTCAGGCTCAAGTCATTGCTCTTGCAACCGCTGAGGCCAACGACCAGCAGGATCCCGGTCAACAGTGCCAACAATAAACGCATACTCTTCTTCATTTTCTCTCTCCTTTGTGAAAAAAGTCCGAGGAAAAGTATAGACCACTTCGGCGGCGAATACGTTGATAATGAAAGCATGATAAGAGAGTATGAGAGGAATAAGCCAAATTCTAATCAAAGCGGGCGCCTGAACGGCTGATTTGGCCTGATCAGACAAAAAAGGCCACGATTCTCATCGTGGTCTCAGTGATCCGGTGCGTCAGCCTTCTGAACGCTCTCGCGCCGACCGAGTACCCGGATCGTGGTTTGGCACCGGAAGTAGTATCTCAAGTTTTAGCGGGCGTGTCAAATGGTTCCTACTTTTAGGGCTGTTAGGACAGACTGCGTAATTTTACAATAGGCAACTAGCCTCCGAGAGGTGGTGTTCGCATGGAGAAGATCCTTGACCTATTCATTATGCCGCTGCTCGTCGGCATACCCCAAAAGCTCATCGATCGGTGGTAGACGATGGTGAATGAATACCGCTAGCTGCCATCTAACCCACGCGCTATGGCAATAACGCCGTAGTGAAAAATGCCGCTCCCTTGCGCAAAAGGGGGCGGCATTCGTGCTCTCATGGATACAATCCTTGATGAGGTCATTTTATCATGGCTGTCGTTTTCTGACAACAGGCCGGCAACCCTCAGGCGTTTCTGCTTCTCTGGCGAAATTATTGAATAGGCAACTAGCCTCCGAGAGGGGGTGCAAGTATGGACAAGATCCTCGAGCTATTCATTATGCCGCTCCTAGTCGACATAGTCGGAGGACTCATCGATCGCTGGCTGGACGATGATGAATGAGTAGAAGCTAGCTGCCATCCGGCTCACGCGCTATGGCCGCATACGCCGTAGCGATAAAAATGCCGCTCCCTTGGCACAAAGGGGGCGGCATTCGTGCTATAGATGGAAAAAGATCCTCGATGAAGTCATTTTATCATGGCTCTCGATTTCTGACAACAGTGCCGACTAACACAGACATCGGTGCGCTCGGGCTAAATACGCTTCGCTTCTCAGCCTCTAGATGCTCACCCCATGAGCGCCGACCTCCGCAGCCTGTTAGTTATTCATTCCATCTTCGTAGATCTTGAGCTTGCCCTTGACGATACTTTCGACGAGGTCTGGGTAGGCCACGCCTTCTGCCTCTGCTTCTTGCGGCAGGAGGGACAGCGGCGTCATGCCCGGCAGGTTGTTGGCTTCGATGACCCAAACGCCAAAGTCGTTGGCGAAGAAGTCGACGCGGCCGTAGTTTTGCATGCCTAAGACCTTCATGGTTTGAATCGCCACGCGCTTCATTTCGTCGTGAACCGCGGGGTCGAGGTCGTGCGGCGGGGTGATGAAGTCGGTGTGACCAGGCTGGAACTTGTGCTCGAAGTCGTACCAACCGTCGTGGACCTTGATTTCAATGGCCGGGAACGCGTGGCTGTTGACGACACCCAGCGAGAACTCGCGGCCCTCGATGAAGTCCTCAACGATGGCCGAGTTGTCGAAGCGGAAAACGTCCACGAGGCCGCTTTCGAGCTCCTCATCGTTGTGCACGATGTGAGTGCCGACAGAGGAACCACCCGAAGTCGGCTTGAGCACGACCGGGTAGGCAAACGGGAGCTTGTGTCCTTTTGGCCCCTGGTCGCGGGTGATCTCAACGAACGCCGCGGTCTTAATGCTGTGGTACAGCATGATCTCCTTGGAGTAGACCTTGTTCATGGTGATGCCGGAGGCGGTGGAGCCGCTGCCGGTGTACTTGATGTTGTTCAGGTCGAGCACGGCCTGAACCTTGCCGTTTTCGCCGTCGCCGCCGTGAAGGCCGAGGAAGACGATGTCGGCTGCCTTGCAGATGTCGAGCACGTTGGGGCCAAACAGCGTTGTGTCGTCGCCGGGACGCAGCGCATTGATGTCTTCATCGGTCAAGATCGCATCCGAGATGTTCAGATCCTTGGATGTGTTGGCGTCTTCGAACACGGATGAAGCCGGCTGGCCTTTCAGGTCGTAGCCGAGGAACAGGTCGATGAACGTGGCTTCGTGGCCCTTGTCACGCAACGCGTTGGTCAGTCGGTAGCCGCTGGAGATCGAGACGTTGCGCTCGGTGCTCCGGCCGCCGGCTAATACGACAATTTTCATAGGTATAAAACCTCCCGATAGTTTTAGAACCTTAAGTGTATCACAGCCAATTTAGAGATTAACAGGAAAGTAACCGCTTTCACTTAATTTTAAGCTTTACACGGCCGGCAACAGTGGCCAAACCCCGGCCGCGCCCTGTATACTGAGGAAAAAGTTAAAAGGAGCGCGCCCTTCGTGAAAATTATCGTGTACGGGGTCAAACCAGACGAACTTGCCTACTTTGAGGCCTGGCAGAAGACCCATAACCAGCCGCTATCGCTGCACTCAGAACTGCTCGACGAGAAAACCGTGGCTTGGGCCAGGGGTTTTGACGGGGTCAACTGTTTGCAGACGACGCCGTATTCCGCGGCGGTGTTCACCCAGCTGGCGGAGTTTGGGATCCATTTTCTGACCATTCGCAACGTGGGGCTGGATAACCTCGATTTGGCCGCCGCCAAGCAGAATAAAATTCGCATCGCCAACGTGCCGGCGTATTCGCCGAGTGCCATCGCGGAGTTTGCGGTGACCATGACGCTTTACCTGTTGCGCCGCCTCGGCGAAACGCGGGCGCCGCTGGCTGCGGGCAACTGGAATCAGGCGGCGAGTTTTCTGGGCCGGGAACTGGGGCAAAGCACGGTCGGCGTGGTTGGGGCCGGCCGGATCGGACAGGCCGCCATTCGCCTGTTCGCTGGTTTTGGCGCAAACGTGCTCGCGTATGATCCGCATCCTGGGCACCCTGAGCCCCGCGCGACCTATGTCAGTTTGAAGCAGTTACTCGCTGAATCAGACGTGGTCGACTTGCACGTACCAGGCATTCCGGCGAATGATCACCTGATCGATGACGCCGCGCTGACTCTGATGAAACAAAACGCGGTACTGATCAACACGGCGCGCGGCAACCTGGTCGACACGACCGCGCTGCTGAAGCATCTGCGCGCCGGCCACCTTGGCGGGGCAGGGATCGACACCTACGAGCATGAATCACCGGCGCTGCTGCGCTATGAACAGACGGGCAAGTTCACCGACCCGCAGTGGGAAGAGCTGGCGCAACTGCCCAACGTTTTGCTGACGCCGCATGTCGCGTATCACACCGAAACAGCAGTCGAGAACATGGTTAACTTCTCACTGGCAAACCTGGTCGGGTTCTTGACGACAGGCGAAGCGCCGGATGAGGTCAGGATTAAATAAACGAATGAAGCCGCGAGTGGTTGCGGCTTTTTATTTCCCCAAAATAGATGAAAAAGACGATTGCCCCAAGGGAAAATCCCCCAATATTTGTTATTAACCAGATAATATATGAACAATGATTTAAAAAACGTCTTGTAATGTTTGCCTTTAGACTTGAAATCCAAATTTTCTCGCGGTATGCTTTACCCATAAAAGCGAACGAGGAGAGAAAAATGGAGAACTTCTTTAAGCTAAAGCAGAACAATACACGTATTTCTACAGAAATTATGGCGGGTTTAACGACATTCTTTGCGATGTCGTACATTCTTTTCGTTAACCCGCAGGTCCTGTCGCAAACCGGGATGCCGTACCAAGCGGTGTTCCTGGCCACCATCATCGCCAGTGCGGTGGGGACACTGTTCATGGGGCTCTTTGCCAACGTGCCATACGCCTTGGCGCCAGGGATGGGGCTCAACGCCTTCTTCACTTACACCGTCGTCTTCGCCCTGGGCTACACCTGGCAGCAGGCCCTCGCGCTAGTTTTCATCTGTGGCCTGATCAACATTACCATCACCGTGACGAAGGTCCGCAAGATGATCATCATGGCGATCCCAGAAGTGATGCAGCACGCGATCGGCGGGGGGATCGGGGTCTTCATCGCCTACATCGGGCTCAAGAACGCCGGTTTCCTGCAATTCACCTCTGATTCCTCCAACATCCTGTCCATCAACAACGCCGCATACAGCGCCACCAAGACGATCAAGGGCGTCACCGGCGTGGTTTCCGGCGGCGGCATTGTGCCGGCGCTGGTCAACTTCACCAGCTCAGGTGCCGGCCTGGCCCTCATCGGCCTGGTCCTGATGACCATCCTGGTCGTCAAAAAAGTGCCGGGCGCGGTCCTGATCGGCATCATCGTCACCACCCTGATTGGCATTCCGCTGGGCGTGACCGACCTGTCATTCTCGTCGGCCAACAGCCTCGGCAGCTCCTTCAGCGCCCTGGGCACCACGTTCGGCGCAGCGTTTTCCAGCAAGGGGATGGGCAGCCTGTTCACCAGCGCCAAGCAGATCCTGCTGACGCTGATGACGATTTTCGCCTTCAGTTTCTCTGACACCTTCGACACGCTGGGTACCTTCATTGGCACCGGCCGCCGCACCGGCATTTTCTCTGACAAAGACATCGATGAAATGGAACACGGCTCGGGCTTCGCGTCTAAAATGGACAAGGCGCTGTTCGCTGATTCCATCGCCACGTCGATCGGCGCCATCTTCGGCACATCAAACACCACGACCTACGTGGAAAGCGCGGCCGGCATCGGCGCCGGTGGTCGCACCGGCCTGACCTCTGTGGTCACCGCGCTGTGCTTCCTGCTTTCGGCGGTGTTCGCGCCGCTGATCTCGGTCGTGCCGACGCAAGCCGTTGCGCCAGCCCTCATCCTCGTCGGGGTCATGATGGTCTCCAGCTTCAAGGAGATCGACTGGTCCGACCTGGCCGAGGCCGTGCCGGCCTTCATGGCGTCGATCGTCATGGGTCTGATTTACAACATCTCATACGGCATCGCGGCCGGCTTCATCTTCTACTGCCTGATCAAGCTGATCCAGGGCAAGGCCAAGGAGATCCATCCGATTCTCGGTATTGTCACCATCGGGTTCATCCTGAACTTCGTGGTGCTCGCGGTCCTTTAACTAAATGAACAGTCTCAAAGACGGCGGTCGGGCAAAAACCTGACCGTCGTCTTTTTTGCTAAACCCGAACATTAAATACGTTTTCATGAAAAACAGCCCATTTTCTGGTTGAATTTCATGAAAAAAACGCATATTGTGAAAGACATTAAATCATTCGAGGGAGCGAATCATGGGACACTTTTTTCAGCTGAAGGAAAACGGCACCACTGTCCGCACGGAAATTTTAGCGGGGCTGACGACGTTCTTCGCGATGTCGTACATCCTGTTCGTCGCGCCGGCCACGCTGTCGCTGACGGGGATGCCGAGCCAGGCCGTGTTTCTGGCCACCATCGTCGCCAGTGTCGCGGGCACGCTGGTCATGGGCCTATTTGCGAACGTGCCTTACGCGCTCGCGCCGGGGCTCGGGCTGCAGGCGTTCTTCACCTACACGGTCGTTGCCGGGCTGGGCTTCACCTGGCAAGAGGCGCTTGCGCTGGTGTTCCTGTGCGGGGTGATCAACATTTTGATCACCGTGACCAAGATCCGAAAGCTGATTATCACCGCGATCCCGACGGTGCTGCAGCACGCGATCGGCGGCGGCATCGGCATTTTCGTCGCTTACATCGGGCTGAAAAATGCGGGTTTTCTGCAGTTCACCAGCAGTGCCAGCGGTTTGCTCAGCGTCAACGGTAAGGCCGCAAGCGGCAGCTTTGCCCACGGTGTGTCCAGCGTCGTCACCGGCGGCAGCGGCATCACCCCGGCGCTCGTCAACTTCACTCAGCCGGGGGCCATCGTTGCGCTGATCGGACTTTTGCTGATGGCGGTGCTGGTCGTGAAAAAGGTGCCGGGCGCGGTGCTGATCGGCATTGTCGCCACCACCTTGATCGGGATCCCGTTTGGGGTCACGAACCTGCACCTGGCCGCCGGCAATTCGCTGGGCGAGGCGATCAGCCAGCTGGGGACGACGTTCGGGGCGGCGTTTTCCAGCAAAGGGTTCGGCAGCCTGTTCACGGACACGCACCACATTCTGCTGTCGGTGATGACGATTTTCTCGTTCAGTTTCTCCGATATTTTTGACACGCTGGGCACCTTCATCGGCACCGGCCGCCGCACCGGCATCTTCTCCGATGAGGACATGGCCAACATGAACCGCGGCTCGGGGTTCTCATCCAAAATGGACCGCGCGCTGTTCTCCGACGCGATTGCCACAGGGGTCGGCTCGATTTTCGGCACGTCCAATGTCACCGTGTTCGTCGAAAGTGCGGCCGGTATTGGGGCCGGCGGTCGCACGGGGCTGACGGCGGTCGTGGTCGCGGCGTGCTTTGCGCTGAGTTCGCTGCTTTCGCCGATTATCGCGGTTGTGCCCAGTGAGGCCGTCGCACCGGCCTTGATCATGGTCGGGGTCATGATGATGTCCAGCTTCAAGGAGATTGACTGGTCCAACCTGGCAGAGGCCGTGCCGGCGTTCATGGCGTCGATCGTGATGGCGCTGCTTTACAACATTTCTTACGGCATCGCGGCCGGGTTCATTTTCTACTGCCTGATCAAGCTGATCACCGGTAAGGCCAAGGACGTGCATCCGGTGCTGTGGGTGGTCACGGCCGGCTTCATCCTCGATTTCGTCTTCATGGCGATTCTTTAAACCGCCAAGGAAAAAAGGCAAAAGAGCCACATCACGGTCACAGTTTCTTCACCCGAAGCCTGTAATCTTATAAGAGTAGAAGCAAGACGCTTCTCACTCCGAAACCTCTTCATTTTCACTCCTCCCAAGTGATGTGCGTGACGCGTTCCCCCAAAGCGTGATCACGTTCCCCAGTAACGCCGCCGGTCCCCCAACCGGCGGCTTTTTTAGTTATAGAGGCTTTAGCCGGGCTCGCGCGGAGACGCGCGAGGCTCAAAACCACCCGCTGTGCGGGTGGAGTCAAATGG
>NZ_BOLT01000047.1:0-8603 GCF_016861805.1 Lacticaseibacillus sp. 53-4 | reverse complement strand
CCGATGCATGGCGTAACAGCCTAGACCACTATCAAGAATTCGTTATCATCGTTGCACTTGACTTGAAAATTGAGGCAAAAGTTTGGGGGTTGAGTCTCACTTTGGGGGGATGAGACTCTAGGAGGAGTAAATATGAAGATTGGGGTATGGGATAGAAGCAAGTTTGCCTTGTTTCTATGGTGTTAATACTACAGAGGGTCTGTGAAGAATTAGTGACAGCACCTTGCAGGTTTTGCGGTGAAATGTGAATTTTTGGCAAAAGAAAGCCGCCGGTTGGGGGCCGACGGCTAATTGGGGTAGGGATGGCAGCGCGCTTTGGGGGAGCGCACTGCCGAATTTTTACTTTGGAGGAGTAAAAATGAAAAAGTAGGGTTTGGATAGGAACGAGTTGTTCGCTCGCTTCTATGTTGTTCATACTAATATCGGAATGTGAAGAAAGTGTGACGTAAAAAGTAAGGAATATTTTGTTTTGTTCAATTTAAAAATTCAAGGAGAAAAAAGCGCGCCGACGGAGTTAGAGGCAGCATCGACGCAGGGCGAAACAGGTTGGAGGCTTGTTTCGATACTGACTACTATAGTGGGCGAATGCGGCAAAATTGTGACCAAGTCTTAGCCTTTTTCGCTTCGGTGCTGCGGTACAATAAAACTAACACGAAGAGATGAGGGGCTGGTTGCATGTATAAGATGATCGTGAGCGATTTGGACGAGAGCCTGCTGCGAGACGACGGGTCGGTGTCACCAAAGGACGTCGAGACGATTCACAAGCTGCGCGATGAGGGCGTCAAGTTTGTGCCCAACACCGGCCGCGGCTTCGCGTCCGTCCAGCCGCTACTTTCGACCATCGGCACCAAGGACCTGGCCGGCCAGTATGTGATCTCTTATAACGGCGGCGCGATCGTTGAAAACAAGGACAACCACATCCTCGTGCAGCACACGCTAGATTTTGACATCGCCGACCAAATCTACCGCCTAGCGATGGCGGAAGGCGACCTCTGCGCGCATGTTTACACCTTCCATCACGTTTACGTGGCCAACATCAACGAGCCGGAGCGCGACTACCTCGAAAACCGCGGCGTCGACTTCCAGCAGTTCTCGGCGCCAGACCTCAGCCAATTCAAGGACCAGCCCATCGCCAAGGTGATTTTCCAGCATCTGGACTTCGGTGTGCGCCGCCGCTTTTACGAAAAAGTCGAGGACACCATTAAGGCGCCACTGACCGTGACCTACTCATCCAACCGCTACGTCGAGTTCAACCCCGATGCGATCGACAAGGGCAAGGCCGCCATCGCGCTGGGCGAGCAGATTGGCATCAAAAAGGACGAAATCATCGCGCTGGGTGATAACTCCAACGACCTGAGCATGCTCCAGCAGGTCGGCCTGGGCGTTGCCGTATCCAACGGCATCCCAGCGGTCAAGCACGCGGCCGGGCTGGTGCTCGACGCCACCAACAACGATGATCCGGTGACGGAACTGTACGAGAAGGTCTTCAAGCAGGCGTGATCACTCGTTGTTGAGATTTGTTGCACCATGGTAAAATGATGACAGCAGGAAGGCGTGCTGCCAAACGCTTCGCCTGCAGAACACCAATCTTTGGTGGCCGACATTCAACTAATTAGCCGCGTAGAGCTCTTGCTAAAAAGTCAACGCGGCAATGAGTTTACGGCCTTTTCCGGCCGCGGGCGAAAGACTTGCTCAGCTTCTTTTCGCGAATGCGCGTCCATGATATAATAAGGACAGCAAAAAGGACGCCGGGAAGGGCGCCCCTGCAGAACACCATTCTTTGGTGGCCGACATTTAACCAATAGCCGCGTCAGACCCAGCTAAAAGTCAACGCGGCTATTAGTTTACCCTTTTTTTCGGCCGTGGCCGAAAGACTTGCTCAGCTTCTTCGCTGCGCGGTGAAGCCGCGTGAGCCACACGATTACTCGTGTCGCCCAGCGGAGCACCGGCAGCGCATTATCGCTGAGCCAGTCGATGATCCACGCCAGCGCGTCGATCATGGGTAAACTTGTACCTCCTTTCTTGAGAATTTAAGGTTATGGGCCTCAATGGCCATAAGCCTCACCTTCTTTCAAATGCGAAGATACCACCGCAGTTTGGTTGTTCTGCGCTCTGTATTATACTGGAGAATGCGCAAACTGCCTAGAGCCGCAAGGGATTACAAATTTATTCATCTCGAACATTAATTCACTAATCGTGGGGAGCCTTTTCCCCAAAGGCTTGAGCCGGACCGCTCGCCGCTAGCCGTGCTATGCTGTCCGTAGAGCACTGCTGGCTAGCTTTTGGCCTAGACCACTACCGGCAACCGTGCTACACTGGTGAATGGAAGTAAACCTCTACATCAAACCTAAGGAGATCACGCAATGAGCTACTACATTCATGCTGCAAAGTTTTTCCTGAAGAACAACACCGAAATCGGCGGCTGGCTGGAAGTCACCGCTGACGGCAAGTTTGGCGAGTACATCCCAAGTTACGGCCACAAGCCGGCCGGTGAGATCAAGGACTACGGCGAGCAGTGGATCGCGCCAGGCCTGGTCGACACCCACATTCACGGGCTGCTGGGCCACGACGTCATGGACAACGACTGGGCCGGCCTAGAGGAAATGTCCGAGGGCCTGTTGCGCACCGGCGTTACCAGCTGGCTGCCGACGACCTTGACCGGCTCATTCGACCAGCTCAATGACGTCTGCAAAACCATCGGCGATCACGCCGGCGAGGAAAAGGGCGCCAAGATCAAGGGGATTCATTTTGAAGGCCCATTCTTCACCGAGGAGCACAAGGGCGCGCAGAACCCGAAGTACTTCCGCGACCCGTCCATCGACGAATACGACGAATGGCAAAAGAGTGCCAAGGGCCTGCTGCAAAAAATGTCCCTGGCCGCTGAGCGCGACAACGCCGTGCCATTCATCCGCCACATGGCTGGCGACGACGGCAAGGTCGTTGCCCTGGGCCACTCCAGCGCGACCTTCGAACAGGCCAAGGCCTGCATCGAGGCCGGCGCGAGCATGTTCTGCCACACCTTCAACGCGATGAGCGGCCTGAACCACCGCGCGCCTGGCATGGTCGGCGCCGCGATGTACCTGAAAAACGTTGACGACGAACTGATCGCCGACGGGCACCACGTCCGGCCTGAGGTCATCTCCGTGCTGGTCCGCGAGAAGACTGCCGAGCACATTGCGCTGGTCACCGACTGCATGTCCGCCGGCCTGCAGCCGGACGGCGACTATATGCTGGGTGAATTCCCGGTCGTGGTCGCCAATGGCACCGCGCGCCTGAAGGACGAGACCCACAACCTCGCGGGTTCCATCTTGCAACTCAAGGACGCCATCAAGAACGTTGTTGACTGGAACGCCGCAACGCCGGAAGAGGCCATCAACATGGGCGCGTACGTCCCGGCCAAGTCCGCGAAGATCGACGCGACCTGCGGCAGCATCCTGCCGGGCCGCGACGCCGACTTCCTGGTCCTGAACCCAGACATGAGTTTGTCTGAGACATACCTGAACGGGGAATCTCGGTACCAGGCTTAATCCTTGCGTGTGATCAGTGCCTACCTGAGAAGGTGGGCATTTTTTTCGGCCTAAAGTTGGTGGCCGCCCGTGGTCTGCCGCAGTAGACTGTAGGTATCAACGGAGGATATCATCATGAAAAAATGGGGACTTTGGCTCAGTCTGGTGCTAGGCCTAGTACTGATGCTGGGGATTGGGCACCCGGTGCAGGCGGCGAGCCTGACCGACAAGCAGATTCAGCAGACGCAGGAGTGGTACCGCGATCCGCAAGAGGTCATTGGTGCGCACACGCAGCAGGCTCTGTACAGCGCGAACTACCGTGCTTTTCAGCGGATCAAGGGCAAGCCGCAGATCGCGGTGATCGTCACGTCGGGCAAGGACGAGGACGACTTGCAGGACTACGCCAACGAACAGTTCAAAAAGTACGGCTTTGGCCACGCCGACTGGGACAACGGATTGCTGCTCACCATCGAGCCCAAGGAGCACCACTACTGGCTGGAGGTCGGATACGGGCTTGAGCCGGTGGTGCCGGACGGCTCGGCCGATGAAATCGTGACGGATCACGTGAAAAATCAGCTGCGCGCTGACCAGTACGACCAGGCCATCGCGGCTATTGTTAACAACACTGTTCACCGCGTTCAGCGGCACCAAAGCGCCATTTACACCCCAGCCGATATTGGCCGGCACCGGGCGCACGAGCGGCTGCAAAATGCCATCATCGTCGGCATCATCTGGGTCTGGGTTCTGATGATGGTGGGCATGGCGGCGCGGTTCTTTCTGCTACGCAACTGGATCGGCCGGACGCTGGATGGTCAGCCGGACACTTTTCCCATCCTTCAGCAGCTGCACGAAGCCGGCATCGCCATCAATCCGAACAAGGTGCCTGGTGGGGGCTGGCAATTGTTTAGCCGGCAGCTGGCTTTGAACGCCGCTTTCGCCAAGCTGATCCGCCGTGACTACATCAAGTGGCTAGCGGCCGCACCGCAGCTCGGACCGCTGCCGTATTACTACTACAAGGTGCAAGACGACCGCATGACTGACGATAAGTGGCCGGCGGCGGAGCTGGCCACCGCATCCAGTCTGGCGGCGGTACTGACCGACGAGACTGAACGGCCAGGGCGACTGCCGGCCCTCACGACGATCAAGGACCACACCGACGCTGAGCAGCGTAAGGTCGGGGCTTACCAGGACTGCTTTGAAAAGTGGATCCGTTTCAGCGACGCGAAGCCCGAAGAGGCCAGTCACGTGTGGCAGGAATTCTTTGCTCATGTCACGCCCGAGGATGCCTCACTGAGCGATGATAAACTGATGAAGCTCTGGTCTGTCATCTTAAAGCATAAGCGCGACCCAGGAATCGAGCAGACCGGCGTGTCCGGCATGCCGGTGTGGGTGACTGCCAATTACGTTCATGCCAGCGCACCGACTTCCAGTGGTGGCGGCTTTGGCGCCGGCGGCGGTGGTGGTGCTTCCGGTGGCGGCGGCTTCGGCGGCAGCTGGTAAGCAAAAGAGACCGACTTTCTAACGGAAGCCGGTCTCTTTTGACTCTGAATAGGTATTTATCATAATCAATACTCAAGACTTGTGTGTACAATGGTGTGAATGCTGTGGTGATTATTTTGAGTGTTTGACATGAGGCGTTGTTCACGAACCATTTGGCTCAATCCATTTTCGGCTTAAAGCGGCAGATGCCTTGATACGGGTTCTACAGGGCAGCCGGCAAGAGAAGGTCGAATTGGTAAAGGCCTTACTGTGTGACACTGAACAAAAAATTTGTTAATTTGGTTAACGGCGCAAACCCTTACGGCATGGGGACTTGACACCCCAAAATTCATATTTCGAAGTCTGAATATGCTATTTTGACAGACAAAGACGTAATAAAATGGGTTATTATAGGTTCGTATAAAGGAAATCTGGATTTTCATGTTTAAAAAGGAGTAGTGAACTATGGGTGATAAACATCTCATGAAGCGGCTAGCCGCTGATACTACCGTGGAGAAGCGGCATTATAAGCTGTATAAGCGCGGAAAGCTATGGGCAGTCGCGGGGATTTCGATGCTGTTTGCGGGTTCTATGTATTTTCAACAGCCGCTGACTGCGCATGCGGCAACGACGGAAACTCCTGATGGTGCGCCTGCTACGGAAAGTGGTACAGCTGTGAAGCCCAGCGCGTCAGCAGTGCTGCAAAGCAGTGTGAAGTCTGCACCCACCGATACGCCAGCTACTGACGCCACTAAAGCTGCAACCAAGCAGGTCACTACGCCTGCTCAAGCTGATCAGTCTGGTCAGGCCGATACTCAGACAGTAGCTCAAACGCCAGCTGTTTCGACAACACAGACTCACCAGAAAGCTAAGACACAGTCAGCGCCGGTTCAAGCCCAAAATGATTCGTCTGCTCAGGTGACTAGTCAACCCGTAGGAACAGCAACTGATGCAGGTTCTGCTGCAACGGAACATTCTGCACAAAAGCAGACCGTGGCAGCTGATGTACAGCAGGCCCCAGTGCAGACGAAGACGCAGGTTGATGCTGTTGCGGTGCAGGCAGACACTCAAGAAGCACCAACAGCTTCCACCGCTAGTGCCACTTTAGACATACCTTCGACCAACGTTGGGGTCGGTTCAGGTGTCACGAAAGACATGACGGCTCTATTTAACATGTCTGGTCATGCCGGTGACGTCTTCACAATTACGATTCCAGCCAGCAACAATTCCTGGGGCTTCGATGGCTCCAAGGCTGAGCCAATACCAGCGTCGGTGGGGACTACCGCTCGGAAGCAGGATGACCAAGGAAACTGGGTTATTACGAACACCTTTACTGCCGATGCGAGTGTCACTCAGAAGCTTATTCTTTACATTTACGGGAACAGTAAGGATACCGACAACGGACCGATGAAAGACATTGGTACGTCGACTAGTCAGATTAAATACGATGTTAATGGTAAAGACCAGAAGATAATTACCATGACACAAACGGTAAAACCGAACATCGCCATTAATCCAATTCAACGCCAGTACCCAGCAGGCGACGATGATGACAGCATTGGCAGTCTGTTACCGGATACTGAATATGTTTATCAGTTCACCACTCCCGAACAAAACGGCAAGCAGGATGAGACTGGCAGCCCAAGCTCCCAAGTCAATTTGGCAGTCAACTATGGGACCACGATAACGATTCCCGTGCCGACCGGTTTTACTTTGGATTCGGATATGACGGCTCAACTGAATAATTTTAAGGATCACACGACAATTGCTCAACCCGGTGGTGCTGGTACTAACATTGTGATTACTGTGCCAAAAGGCAGTGGCAATCAAGGGTGGGGCG
Organism: Lacticaseibacillus sp. 53-4; assembly: GCF_016861805.1. Taxonomy (NCBI): domain Bacteria; kingdom Bacillati; phylum Bacillota; class Bacilli; order Lactobacillales; family Lactobacillaceae; genus Lacticaseibacillus; species Lacticaseibacillus sp. 53-4. The sequence goes on along the minus strand of NZ_BOLT01000047.1, from coordinate 1,778 downwards.
CTCCATATTTACTTGCCGGTAGATATGCTGTGTCGCCGAACCCTGACCCCAAGCCGTTAGTTGCTCCGGGACCAGCCACGCTGATTCAAAAGCTGGGTGATGGCGATGATGCGCCAACTTTGACAGCGACCGCAAAAACGCCTTGGACGGAAACAATGCTACCTTCTGGCGATGGCGATGACAGTGGTTTGACGATTAAAGGGGAGACTGAAGTCAAGGGTAATGGGTCGCCTACTGCGGATAAGCTGACTCTTGCTACTGAAGATGAGACCAATCAGCCAATTTATTACCTCAACAAATTTTCCTTTGATTATCAAGGTGCTGCACCGCAAACAAATGCAACATTTACGATTGGTGTACCTAACGGTTTTGATGCCACAGGTCTACAGGTGCCATCTGAACAGATTGATGGAACGGCGGCCTATCTACCTGGCACGACTTCCTATAGTTATCAGCTTACCTTGGCTGACAACTCAGTTGAGACTGGCACAGTGGCTGCTGGCGGTACTATTAAACCAACTGCTAAATCAGCAATTCGCAAGATTGAACTGACGCCTAATTTATTGGCTCCTGGCGCTCGATCTGAAAATAAAGATTCATATGGTAAACCGGTGGATGGGATGTTTCTTCTGGGCACTCTGTCTAAAACGTATGACAATGGTGATCCAGTCAAAGTCGGTGATGTTTTAACCACCACAATGTCTTTAAAGGTGACCGGCAACAGTTCTATCACGCCAGTTTCATTTAAACAGACTGTTGTGGGACTTCAGGCACATGTCACTGGCTATATAAATAAGACTGCTGAGTCAAAATCTACGTTCCCCGGTCAGAGTAAATCCGGTGAAGTGAGTTTGCAGTATACCGGCTCTAATGGGCAGACAACCAATCTGATTAAAGAGCCAATCCTGTATGCAGTGCTGCCGCCACAACTTCACGGATTTGTTGATGAGGAGTCGGTTAAGGGCGCTAAAGTAACGACTACGGGTTTAACTGATGGTCGCACTCTATTTACTTTTGATTATTCCGGTACTGGCGTTTGGGTCGACACCTCAAAAGCTACTAATTCGTATGCGCATGTTTTCTTTGACAATCTTCCAGATGATGTTGCAGGGAAATATCCGGTTCAATTACTGATATATTCGCCGACTACACCTCTTCAGAGTGGGTTGCAGGTAGTGAAAGACCCGATTTTAGCGAAAGTTATTCATGCGAATACTGTTACCTATCTTTCCGAGAAGTGGACAATTGACATGGCCGATGCCCGTCTTGCTGCCTCGTTAGCGCAGGGTAATCAGGATGGGTCACCAGCTGCTCAGGGTAATTCAGACATTCACGGTGATAAAGCGCAGAATTTTTACGTGAATATGATTGACGCGACAAGCTCTGCCGCTACTAACTCGTCGGAAGTCATTAACCTGCCACAAAAAGATGATGATCAGGGGTCAACATATACTTTCAAGCTGACCGGGCCAGTCAAACTGCCGACGACTTTTGCCAATGGAGATCCGCTGTCCGGAGTCGTTTTGTACTCGACAGAACGTGCAACCATAAATCCAAATCCTTCTAGCCCTAACGGTTATGTTCCCGAATCCATGGTGACAGACTGGAGTGCGATTAAGTCCATCATGATCAACGTGGGGACGATTCCTAGTCGGACAGAAACTGGGCGGGTTGAAATACCGGGAACAGACGATACTCTTTGCCCCAGTTTACAATTCAAGTGCAACACCCTGACGACTAGACCAAAAAGGCCATGAAGACCTATTCTTGTTAGTACT
>NZ_BOLT01000046.1:0-8996 GCF_016861805.1 Lacticaseibacillus sp. 53-4 | reverse complement strand
TGGAGGATTAGCTCAGTTGGGAGAGCGTCTGCCTTACAAGCAGAGGGTCACAGGTTCGAGCCCTGTATCCTCCATTGGATCTTTGATCCACCCAAGCTTTTTGCGGAAGTAGTTCAGTGGTAGAACGCCACCTTGCCATGGTGGAGGTCGCGGGTTCGAATCCCGTCTTCCGCTGTTGCCTTAGGCAGCAAAATTGAATAATGCACCCATAGCGCAACTGGATAGAGTGTCTGACTACGAATCAGAAGGTTGTAGGTTCGACTCCTACTGGGTGCATCCTCGGGAAATAGCTCAGCTTGGTAGAGCACCTGGTTTGGGACCAGGGGGTCGCAGGTCCGAATCCTGTTTTCCCGATAGGGCGAAGGTCATCGTCCTAGTAGCATTTTCGCGGTGTAGCTCAGCTGGCTAGAGCGTCCGGTTCATACCCGGGAGGTCGAGGGTTCGATCCCCCCCGCCGCGATCGACTTGGACCTTTAGCTCAGTTGGTTAGAGCAGGCGGCTCATAACCGCTCGGTCGTAGGTTCGAGTCCTACAAGGTCCATCGCCTTTGCAGTGAGGACCGAAAAAGTTTAATATTAACGTTATCGCGGGATAGAGCAGTCTGGTAGCTCGTCGGGCTCATAACCCGGAGGTCGTTGGTTCAAATCCAGCTCCCGCAATTGGTTCCATGGTCTAGTTGGTTAGGACGCCTGCCTGTCACGCAGGAGATCACGAGTTCGAGTCTCGTTGGAACCGGTGTCGGCTCGGTAGCTCAGTTGGTAGAGCAATGGATTGAAGCTCCATGTGTCGGCAGTTCGATTCTGTCCCGCGCCATCTCCGCTGACACGCGGGTGTAGTTTAGTGGTAAAACCACAGCCTTCCAAGCTGTTGTCGCGAGTTCGATTCTCGTCACCCGCTGGATCGATTTTTGGGCCTATAGCTCAGCTGGTTAGAGCGCACGCCTGATAAGCGTGAGGTCGATGGTTCAAGTCCATTTAGGCCCATTGCGGCAAAAGCTGCATAAATTGAATAGTAAAATGGAGAAGTACTCAAGTGGCTGAAGAGGCGCCCCTGCTAAGGGTGTAGACGGGTCATACCGTGCGAGGGTTCAAATCCCTCCTTCTCCGTTGATGGCCCGTTGGTCAAGTGGTTAAGACACCGCCCTTTCACGGCGGTAACATGGGTTCAAATCCCGTACGGGTCATGGGGTCATGGAGAATTACCCAAGTGGCTGAAGGGGACGGTCTTGAAAACCGTTAGGTGGGTCAAACCACGCGAGGGTTCGAATCCCTCATTCTCCTTTTAACATTATCGCGGGATAGAGCAGTCTGGTAGCTCGTCGGGCTCATAACCCGGAGGTCGTTGGTTCAAATCCAGCTCCCGCAATTACAATTGAATATTGTTGGTTCCATGGTCTAGTTGGTTAGGACGCCTGCCTGTCACGCAGGAGATCACGAGTTCGAGTCTCGTTGGAACCGTTAATGGCTCGGTAGCTCAGTCGGTAGAGCAATGCATTGAAGCTGCATGTGTCGGCGGTTCGATTCCGTCCCGCGCCATTTATGGAGGATTAGCGAAGAGGCTAAACGCGACGGACTGTAAATCCGTTCCTTCGGGTTCCTAGGTTCGAATCCTAGATCCTCCATTTTTTATAGGGATATAGTTTAAAGGTAGAACTACGGTCTCCAAAACCGTCAGTGTGGGTTCAATTCCTACTATCCCTGCTTTTCTTATTATGGCGGATTTGGTGAAGTGGTTAACACACTGGTTTGTGGATCCAGCATACGTGGGTTCGATTCCCACAATCCGCCCTTGATTGGGATATAGCCAAGTGGTAAGGCAACGGACTTTGACTCCGTCATGCGCTGGTTCGAATCCAGCTATCCCAATTGCGAAGAGCAACTCCTGGCGGTGTAGCCAAGTGGTAAGGCAAAGGTCTGCAAAACCTATATGCGTCGGTTCGAATCCGATCACCGCCTTCTTGGACAAGCCAAGAGAAATTCTAATATGCCGCTGTGGCGGAATTGGCAGACGCGCCAGACTCAAAATCTGGTTCCAGCAATGGAGTATCGGTTCGACCCCGATCAGCGGTAGACAGACCCTTGCAGGGGTCTTTTTTTTTACCAGATGACAAACTTGTTATGTAAATTTCAGTCCATAGATGGATGGTTTCAGTAAGGTTTCTGTTAAACTTAACGTTATGAAGGCCTGAAAATTGCTCGCGGGCATGAGTGTCGTATACTGTAAATAAACAAGGCGTTGGGAGGCGTAAAGATGAACATCGGGATTTTCACTGATACCTATTTTCCTCAAGTGAGCGGTGTTGCGACGTCAATCAAAACGCTGAAAGATGATCTGGAGCGGAAGGGGCATTCCGTCTACATTTTCACCACGACGGATCCCCATGTGTCTGACGATGCGGTGGAGCCCAATGTGTTTCGCTTTGCTAGTGTCCCCTTTGTGTCCTTTACGGACCGCCGAGTTGCAGTTCGGGGGTTGTTCCATGCCTATTCTGTGGCCAAAGAGTTGCAGCTGGACTTGGTCCACACGCAAACTGAGTTCTCCATGGGCTATATCGGGAAGTTTGTGGCGCGCCAGCTCAAGGTGCCAACGGTGCACACGTATCACACCATGTATGAGGATTACCTGCATTACGTGATGAATGGGCACCTCCTGCGACCGTATCACGTGAAGCAGTTCATGCGGGCTTACCTCTACCATGTGACCCAGGTGATCACGCCGTCGATGCGCGCCAAGCAGTCACTTTTGGGCTATGGCATCAAAACCCCAATGACTGTCATCCCAACGGGCGTCGACCTGACGCAGTTCAAGGCCGCCAAGAGTCCGCACCTTCGCGAATCCCTGGGCCTCAGCGACGTGCCCGTTTTGCTGTCGTTGTCCCGAGTGGCGTATGAAAAACGCATCGACAAAGTGATTGCCGCGATGCCAAGTGTTCTGGCAGAGGTGCCAAACGCGGTGCTGCTGGTTGTCGGTGATGGGCCAGCACGGGAAGACCTTGAGCACCAAGCGCAAAACCTGGGCTTGGGTCAACATGTGCGGTTCATCGGGCAGATCGATCATGCGGATGTGCCCGACTACTACCGGGCGGCTGATATTTTCGTTTCTGCCAGCGATTCCGAGTCGCAGGGCCTGACTTACATCGAGGCCCTGGCGGCGGAGCGCAAGGTGGTGGCTCTTGCTGCCACCTACACCAATAGTCTGCTTGATGATCCGGCTATTGGCACGACTTTTACTACCCAAGGGGAAATGGTTCATCAGCTGGTCAACTATCTTGAACATCCTCACGCCTTTGATGATCCGGCACCGCGGGAGGCAAAACTGCGGGCAATTTCCGCGGACTTGTTCGGCGACCGAGTACTTAAAGTCTACGCACAGGCGCAGGAGCGGTTTGACGAAGAGATGGCCGAGGAAGCGGAGCGGCTTGACGAACCATCGATGAAAGGATAAACATGCTCGATATTCATATGTTCTCCTCAGCGGATAAGGTCGCGGGCCAAGGCGTCGGCGCCGTGTACACGGAATTGACTGCCCTATTGCGCAAGTATTTTCCTACCGAGTTTAAAATCAGCATCAATAAATATTCTCCAAGCCTGGTCAGTCATTACCACACGATCGACCCGGCCTTTTTTGCTTCCACCTTCAGTAAGCGGCGCGGCCAGAAAATCGGCTACGTGCACTTTCTGCCAGACACCTTGGATCAAAGCCTGCGCCTGCCTGGGGTGGCTCGGTGGACGCTGGACAAGTACACGATTGCCTTTTACAAGCGAATGGACCGGCTGGTTGTCGTCAACCCGAACTTTATCCCCAAGCTTGCGGCTTACGGCATTGACCCACACAAGGTGACGTTCATTCCCAACTTTGTCTCCCGGGAGACGTTCTATCCGGCGACCGCCGAGCAGAAGGCAATGCTTCGCAAAAAGCACGGTGTCGCCCAGGACGCCTTCGTGGTGTTCGGTGCCGGCCAGGTCCAGGACCGCAAAGGCGTCGATGATTTCATTGGCCTGGCGAAGCGCAACCCGCAGATGCAGTTCATCTGGGCTGGCGGCTTCTCGTTTGGCATGATCACCAACGGCTATGACCACCTCAAGGGGGAAGTCGAAAACGCGCCAGCCAATCTGAACTTCACTGGTATTGTGCCGCGTGATGAGATGGTCGACTACTACAATATCGCGGATGTCTTCTTGCTCCCGTCGTTTGATGAGTTGTTTCCGATGTCGGTGCTCGAGGCGTTTTCGACCGGTACGCCTGTCATGGTGCGCGATTTGGCGTTGTATGATGAGATCATTAGGCCATACGCGATGATGGCCAAGGACCAGGCGGCGATGAGTGCCGGATTGCAGGCACTGAAAAATGACGCCACGCTTCGCGGCGAGTACACTGAAAAGGCCGAGCAGGCGGCGGCGACTTATTCCGAGGACCGCTTGGCGCGGGTCTGGCATGACTTTTACCTGGCCCAGGCTAAAATCGGGGCACAGCGCGGATGAGCCGCGGAAATAAAATTGCGGCACTGGTCATGGTCCTGTTTGGCGTCGGCATTTTTGCCTTCGAAATGCGGACGGTCGACCTGCGTGCTGTGATCCACAGTCTTGCGACGATGAACCTGTGGTGGCTGCTGGGCGGCCTGCTGGTGATGATTGGCTCCTGGGTCGTCGAAAGTTTCGTAGTGCGCATGTTTGTTGAGCATGACGGTGAGCGGCTGAGTTTTAAGTCCGCGTTTCGGGTTCCTTTGGTCGAGCAACTGTTCAACAACATCACGCCGTTTGCGTCCGGCGGCCAGCCGGCTCAGCTTGTCGCCTTGATGCAAGCGGGGGTGGAAGGCGGTCGGGCCAGCTCAGTGCTGTTGATGAAATTTATCGTGTACCAGTTCATGGTGCTGATCAATTTTGTCTTTACTCTGATTGTTGGCTTCAATCAGGTGGCCAGCCGCTTTGGCGCGCTGTCTTTGCTCATTGTCTTCGGGTTTGTCATCCATGTGACGGTGATTATCGGGCTGCTGCTGGTGATGTACTATTACCGCTTCACCAAAAAACTGGTAGCCTGGTTCGTCCACATTGCAGGGTGGTTCATCTCTGATGAACGTCAGGCACGGCTGCAGGCGAAAATGGACGAAAAAATCGACACCTTTTATGCGGAGAGCCTGCATCTGAAGCAGGCTAAGCAAAAAGTCCTTAAGGCGTCCGTTTTGACGTTTATTCAGCTGCTGCTTTACTATTCGGTGCCGTATTTTGTGTTGCGAAGCTTTGGCATTGCGCATGTCAGCCTCGTCGAAGTGATGGTCATGCACGTGATGATCGTCATGATCGTGTCGCTGTTTCCAATCCCTGGCGGCACTGGCGGCGCGGAGTACAGTTTCAAGACCCTGTTTTCGACGTTCGTGCCTGGCCAAGCGCAGCTGGTGCTGGCGATGCTGCTTTGGCGGCTGCTGACGTATTACCTCGGGATGCTGCTTGGTGGTGTGGCCTTGGCAGTCACGCCGGACCGGATGGCCCAGCCCCGAAAACGAAAAAAATGCGATGACGCGGGATTTGGGTCCCCATAATGCGGAATTTTATGGTACGCTATGACAGAATAGAAAGGGGCCGCGTATGAAAAGCTCACAATTAGTAGCGATTATTAAACGCTTAGAAGCCATGCAGGAATCCGAGGACGGTTCAGTGCAGTCGCGCCGCTTTGAAAAAGAGGGCGTCGAAAAAGGGGAAGTCACTTTCGACCCAGCCACTGAGACTTACTCGCTTGAAGAAATGGCAACGCATCAGAAGTTTGAGTTTGACGACATCGACCTGGCAGCCATCGAGATTTACGATCTGCTGGATGATTCCGAGGACTAGCCGATTTGAGCCGGGCTTGCCCGGCTTTTTGTATACTCTGGATTTAATGTCATTAAGATGGCGTTAAATCCAAGGCGCGCGGGGCCGCTTGAATTGTCAATGGTTTGCCGATTGTGTAGACTTACCATTGTGTTCATGTACGTGTTTATCATTAACTATCTGGAGGAACTGTATGAAGTCGATCGGCGGTAAAATTCGCGGATTTTTTAATACCCGATTAGGTTTTTCTGTCCTGGCTATTGCACTGTTTTGGGCCAAGACCTATTGGGCATACAACACCAAATTTAACCTGGGCGTTAAGGGTCAGATGCAGCACCTGCTGTTGGCGTTGAATCCGCTGCCGACCACCATCTTGCTGTTTGGCTTGGCGTTTTATTTGAGTGGTCGCAAGTCTTATATCACGATGCTGATCATCGACTTTCTGACCTCGCTGTGGCTGTTTGCCAATGTCTTATATTACCGCGAGTTCTCGGACTTTCTGACGTTCGCGTTGATCAAGGATTCCGGCTCAGTGTCCAACAATCTCAGCAAAGGCGTGTTAGGCATTTTGCAGCCAACGGACTGGCTGGTCTTCTTTGACCTCGTCGTGCTGATCGTGCTGCTGGCCACGCACCTGATCCGAATCGACATCCGGCCGATCAAGAAGCGGTTTGCCCTCGGTGTGACCATCATGGCGCTGTTTATGATTGGCGCAAACCTGTCAATGGCGGATTCCGACCGGTCAGGGCTGTTGACCCGCACGTTTGATAATAATTACATCGTCAAGTACCTGGGACTGAATGCCTACACCGTCGTCGATGGCGTGAAAACCGCCCAGACGTCTGCGGAAAAGGCGAATGCCAAGGCGTCAGACCTCGATTCCGTCTTAGCCTACGTCAAAAATCACCAGGTATCCAAAAATGTTAGTTACTACGGCAAGGCCAAGGGGAAGAACGTCTTCATCATTCACTTGGAATCGTTCCAGCAGTTTCTGATTGATTACAAGTGGGACGGTCAGGAGGTCACTCCTAACCTGAACAAGATTTACCATGAGAACAACACCCTGAGTTTTGACAACTTCTTTAACCAGGTCGGCCAAGGCAAAACCGCCGATGCCGAAATGATGCTGGAAAATTCCTTGTTTGGTTTGCCTGAAGGTTCGGCGATGAGCACGGACGGCACCTCGAACACGTTCCAGGCGGCGCCGGCGATCTTGGATCAGCAGGGTTACACGACGGCGGCGGCGCACGGGGATGTTCCAAGTTTCTGGAATCGCGATAATACATATAAGTCCTGGGGTTACGATTACTTCTTTTCCAAGCAGTACTTCCCGAAGGTCAAGGATGGCGAGGTTGGCTACGGCATGAAGGACAAGCTGTTCTTGAAAGACGCTGCCAGTTATGTGGAGCAGCTGCCGCAGCCTTTTTACGCGAAGCTGATTACGGTGACGAACCATTACCCGTACACGCTGGATAAGAAGAATCAAACCATCAGCAAGACGGATACCGGTGATAAAACGGTTGATGGCTATGTTCAGACGGCGCACTATCTGGATCAGTCGATTGGCGAGTTCATGGCCTGGCTGCAAAAGAGCGGGCTGGATAAATCGAGCATGGTTGTTTTCTACGGCGACCATTACGGCATTTCTGATAATCATAAAAAGGCCATGGCCAAGCTGACCGGGATCAAGGACTTTAACGATTACAACAATGCGATGTACCAGCGCGTACCGTTTATGATTCACATGGATGGGCTTCAAGGCGGGGTCAACCACACTTATGGTGGTGAAATCGATTTTCTGCCGACACTGCTTCACCTGCTGGGGGTCGATACGGCGAACAACGTGATGTTTGGGACTGATTTGCTTTCTGCTCAGCATGATCAGACCGTGGCATTCCGAAATGGCGACTGGGTCACGCCGACAATCACCAAGGTGGGCAGCAGTTACTACGATACCGTCAGTGGTAAAGAATTGAAGAATCTGTCACGCAACCAGAAGCAGGTCATCGACACGGCGACCAACAAAGTCACGACAGAACTGTCGTTGTCTGATCGCGTCCTGAATGGCGATTTGCTCAGATTCTACACGCCTTCCGGGTTCAAGAAGGTCGACAAGACGAAGTACAATTATAACTTGAAAAAAGCGCAGGCCAGCCTCAAAAAAGCCCAGCAGGCAGGCACGAGTGCACTGGCTAAAAACGGGGGCAAGTCGTATGACGCCGACTATGTCACCGATGCGCCAGAGCTTGCGAACAATGGTAGTGGTAGCAGTAGTAGTGGCAGTGCTAGCAGCAGTTCTGCTTCCAAATAGCGGTGACTCACAAGACCTCCGAGTAACTCGGAGGTCTTGTTTGGAGAGTCACGGGTTTTGGAGTATGCTAATCGCGGCTGAAGAATCATTCTAATGTAGGTGAAAAAATATGGAAGAAACTGTGTATCACCAAACGATTGCCCAGCTTAAGGCCAATAAAATTCGGGTGACGCCACAGCGTGATGCAATCATTAAGTATTTGATTGCTAGCGAGGCGCACCCGACGGCCGAGAAGATTTACGCGGCGCTTTCGCCGCAGTTTCCGCACATGAGTGTGGCGACGGTCTACAATAATCTTAAACTGCTTGCGGATCTTGGGCTGATTGAAGAGATGAACGTTGGCGACATCGCGACTCATTTTGATTTTGCACTGGTGCCCCATTACCACGTAATTTGTCGCAACTGCGGTAAAATTGTCGATTTCAGTTATGATAAGTTGACAGATGTGGAAGCGGTGGCCGCCGCCAAGACCGGCTTCCTCGTTGATGGCCATCATCTTGAGGTTTATGGCTTGTGCCCAGAGTGCCAGATCAAGTTGGGTAAGACCACAGCTAAGGCAAAAAACGGTTAGATAATGAATAAATCCGAACGGGAAAGATGAATCTTTATTCTCCGTTCGGGTTTATTTTTTTGTCGCGTCATTGGCTGATTAATGGTTGACGAGACCGCTTCATAGCTGGTAAGATACTTGTTGTTGTCAAAAGCAGGCTGATTGGAATCACACGACTGTTTATTCAACTAATGAATATTTAGTCAAAGCCATGTTGACAACGGTATGTTCGATAGATATACTGTTAAGGTTGTCTTTTGGACAAGGTAGTCCTTTGAAAACTGAACAAAGTTTCGTAAATGTGATAGGGCTTTTCAATGAAAGTTGAAAA